>JACPAV010000016.1 GCA_016180645.1 Nitrospirota bacterium
ACCGGAAAACGGCTCCTGTCTCAAAATTCACGGCGTGGAAATGGCCTTCCCTCGTGAAGTGATGTTCACACAGCATGGAAAAATGGCAAAAGTCGAGCTAAGCGTTGACGCTCAATTTGGACAGCACGAGGCGCATGAGGCGGGCGTATTCCCTCACTCGGCTGAAAATCTTCGCGGCCAATTCCTCCTCGTAAGCGTGAGAGGTCAAGTTGCGGTCGTCCGTCATCTCGAGGAGGCAACGAACGTCCGCCTCGTTGAGTAGCCCCGCGCCCAGCAACTCCCGGAAGCAGTCCTTCGGACCATGGCCGGAGAGACCCTTCGTCTGCCGGAGATACGCCCGCACGAATTTTCACAGGGACTCGAAGGTGTATTCGAATCGTTGAATGGTTGCATCCCTGACGAGAAGAGAGAAAGGTTCGGTCAAGGCCGCTTCGAGCGTGGCGAGCGCTTTCAGGGCTTTCTCGCGCCGAAGATTCAGATTTTCCACATCAATCCTTGCCATTCTAGCATTCTACCGGAATGATCGGCTACGGCGCGGCGGGCCTGCCATCGGGCCATGACGGGGATCTTCAGACTGCAGGAGCCTCCGGACAATTCCCGTGGAAGCCGTCCCGTTCCCGTAGAGACGAGGTTGACCTTGAGGGGCAGGCATTCGGAGTGTACCAGAGCATATGCGGGTGGGATCGAAGCCGGCGAGGGTGTTCCAGCCGGAGTGCACGGTTTCAGTCCATTCGGTTTCGTCCCGCAGCGTGACGCAGGGCACCGCGAGCCAATAGGCCTCCTTTTGGACGCCGCCCGAGTCGGTCAGGATCACCTTTGCCCGGGATTCCAAGGACAACATCTGAAGGTAGGAGACGGGCGGAATCACATGCAAGTCCGAAAGCGATATCCGGTTCTTTCTGGTGGCTTTCCGGGTCCGTGGATGGAGGGGGAACACGACCGCCAACCCCGACTTGGCAATTCGATGGAGGCCCTCCAAGATGCCACGCAATCGATCCGGATTGTCCGTATTCTCGGCGCGATGAATTGTTGCCAGGGCGTAATCGCCGCCGGTGACGCCTATCAAGGCAGGAGTCAGCGAGACGCTTTTCAACCTGGACCGACAGGACTCCAGAATGTCATGCATGACATCCCCGACTTCATGGACGCCTTGACTGATCCCCTCTCTCCGCAAATTCCGAACGGCCAGCCGGGAGGGACAGAACAGGAATGTGGAGAGGTGATCGGTCAGGACGCGGTTTACCTCCTCGGGCATGGAGCGTTTGAAGGATCTCAGACCGGCTTCGACGTGTGCGATGGGCACGCCCAGCTTGGCGGCCGCCAGCGCGCCGGCCAATGTACTGTTGGTATCGCCATACACGAGGATGAGGTCGGGTCTTTCCCTCATCAGCACCGGTTCAATTTTCAGGAGGATCTTCGCGGTTTGGTGGCCGTGCGATCCCGATCCAACGCCGAGATGATATTTCGGCCTGGGCAACCGGAGTTCCCTGAAAAAGATGGCGGACATTTCGTAATCGTAGTGTTGGCCGGTATGGATCAGGATTTCTCGGATCTTTCGCCGGCGGCTCTTGTTGTGGGCGGCGATGGCCCGCGATACGGCTGCCGCCTTGATGAAATTGGGCCGCGCCCCCACGACGGTGGCGATTTTCAAGGATCTTACTTCGTGTCGGCGATCAGCCATCAGCGGTCAGCGATCAGCTTCCGGACAAGGCAGGAAAGGGAGTTTCTACCTGTTGCCCGTGTTCGTAACCTGAAGTCCATGCTTCTTGTACACTTTCCGGCACCTTGAACATCGAGCCCGATTCCTGGCGAATCGGAGGGACTCTCCGCAGATACAGCGCCAGCCGGAGATCCGGCTTGGTATGCCTGTCATCTGGGCGTAGTCAGGCACCTCCTTCGTAACCACGGCTCCGGCACCCACGAAAGCGTAGCGGCCGATGGTTACGCCGCATAGGAGCGTCGCGTTCGCCCCGAGCGTCGCTCCCCGCTTCACGCGAGTCGCGCGGAACTCGCTTTTTCTCTCGATCTCGCTCCGCGGATTGACCACGTTCGTAAAGACCACGGAGGGGCCGCAGAAAACGAAGTCCTCCAATTCGACCCCCTCATACACGGAAACGTTGTTCTGTATCTTGACCCCGTTCCCGATCCTTACGCCTTTGCCGACGAATACATTCTGTCCGAGGATGCAGTTCTCACCGATCCGTGCACCTTGCATCACATGGCTGAAATGCCAGATGCGCGTTCCCTTGTCTATCTCGCAGGACTGATCGATCACAGCCGAGGGATGAGCGTAGAACGCCGCCCGGCTCATGCGGTTGCCTCTATGGGGAGACGGACCGGCTCGCCATGGGTGATGAGGGATCGCTGGGCGGCTTGAAGGACGCGCAGGACGCGAAGTCCGCTCGCGCCGTCCGTTAGCGGAGGTTTCCCCGACTCCATCGCGGAAAGGAATGCCTTGCACTCGATCCGCAACGGCTCGTCGGCCGCGAAGGGGATCTCCTCTCCCCGACCGTCCACGGGCATCGGAACGCCATCCTTCACTTCCACCCGTCGATCGTAGAGGAGAAGTTTCTTCGATTGGTCGTCGAAGCTCGCCATTCTCTGAGTGCCGATCACCACAAGCCGTTGCTCTTTGAAGGGATGAAGCCAGGACACGAAAATGTGCGCCCGGACGCCGTTGTCGAACAGAAGGTTCGTAATCGTGACGTCGGCCACGTTGGGCTGAACGTAGTTCCCTCCGCACGCCACGACTTCAAACGGCATGGAATTCGCAATCCGGAGCGTGATCGCTATGTCGTGCGGCGCAAAACTCCACAGGATGTTCTCTTCGCGGCGAACTTTTCCGAAGCTCAGCCGGTTGGAGTAGATATACTGGATCTTGCCGAGCCGGCCGGACTCGACCACGTTCATCAGCTCGGCGACGGCGGGATGGTATTCGAGAACATGACCGACCATGAGAATCAGGCGGCGATCACGCGCCATTTTCACGAGTTCCGCGCCCTGATCGTAGTCGAGCGCCAGCGGTTTCTCGCAGAACACATGCTTGCCCGCCATCAGCGATTGACGCGCCAATTCGAAATGGGTGGAGGCGGGGGTCGCGATCACGATCCCGTCCACCTTTGAGACCCATGCCTGGGCCGGATCGGAGGCCAAGTCGATCCGTGGCGCCATCTTCCCGGCATTTTCGCGGGCCTCCTCTGAGGGATCGCATACCATCGCCAGCACGCCGAGTTCGGCGAAATTGCGAACGAGATTGCGCCCCCAGTATCCGGAGCCCAAAACCGCAACTTTCATAGGCGACATGGCGAACGATTGGCCCGGAGGATACCACGGTCGATCCGGGAAGGACAGTCAGCTCCTGGATCGTCCAATAATTGGACTATTTTCGCTCCCCTCGTAGATCTCCGAGGGGGATGTTCTCAGGCAGGCTTGCGTTCGAGGACTTCGACGCGGCGCTTGAGGTCCTGGAACTCTTGGCCGGCAACGGCGGCGATCCGGCGAACGGCTTCCTCGATGTGGTCGAGGCGCACGCCGTGCTGCTTGAGTTCCGTGGACATGCCCGCCATTTCAAGTCGCATGGCCTCCTGCTCCCTGCGCATGGCTATCTGCTCCTGGCGAACGCCATCCAGTCCCTCGCGAACGGTGTCCAATCCCTCCCGTACGGAAGCCAGACCCTTTTCCATGCCGTCCAACTTCCCAACGATCTGCCGCAGGTAGTCGTTTGCCAAGTCCATTCCGTTTCCCTTCTTCGCCACGGGCATATTCTACCTCCTCATTCAGGGCAAGTTCAACACGGCAGTCGGTATTAGCTTGTTCACGGTGGTGGTATCGCCGAGCTGGTAGCTTGCATTCGCGCCCCAGCATTTGACGGCGCCATCCGAGATCAACGCGCAAGTGTGGCCCCCCCCCGCGCCAACGTCCTCGCCGCCGGCGATGGCAATCACATTCGTGAGGCTGGAGACGGTCACTGGAATTGTGCTGCTGGCGGTCGAGCCATCACCAAGCTCGCCTTTCACGTTCTTCCCCCAGCATTTCACCGTGCCGTCATCGATGAGGGTGCAGGTATGAGCGCCGCCCGCGGCAAGGTAGACCGCCCCGCTGGTCAGCGACGTCACCGCCACCGCGAAGTTCCGGTCGGTCGTCGTCCCGTCGCCCACCTGCCCGCCGTCGTTCTTTCCCCAGCACTTGACCGTGTCGTTGATCATCCTCGCGCAAGTGTGGGACCCGCCTGAGGCGATCTGATACACCAGATTCACGGTGAGCGAACTGACGGCTACGGGGACGCTCCGATTGGTGTTCGTTCCATCGCCGAGTTGGCCGTTGGCGTTGAGTCCCCAACACACCACCGCCTTCCCCGCGCTCGCATTGAAAGCGCAGGCGTGATCGCCCCCCAGACTCAGGGCCACCACGTTGGTCAACGTAGTGACCGCGACCGGTGCGTACCGATCCACCGTCGATCCATCGCCCACCTGGCCGGCGTCATTCTTCCCCCAGCACTTGACGAAGCCATCGACGGTTATGGCGCAGGAGTGGTTGAGGCCCGCCCCGACATTGAGGGCGTTCGAAAGCGACGTTACGGCCGTGGGGAAGGACCGGTTCACCACCGTTCCGTCGCCGATCTGGCCGCTCCCATTGAGTCCCCAGCATTTCACATTGCCGCCTGCCACGAGGGCGCAGGCATGCGACCCACCCGCGGCCAAGGCCATCACGCCCGTCAGCGATGTGACAGGCACGACGGCAGCCCGATTCATTGTGGTCCCATCGCCCAGTTGCCCACTCGCGTTCGCGCCCCAGCACCGGGCGGTCCTGTCCGACACCAGCCCGCACGTAAAGGCCCCACCAGCGACCAGCCCCTCATGAAACGGGAGGGCCGATGGGCCTGCGCCCCGGTTGCGGTCTATCCGAGGCACGATCATCCCCGGCGCCCCGATCGTGAAACTAGTAGTGACCGGCACGTACCGGTCGACCGTCGTTCCGTCTCCGAGCTGGCCGGAGTCGTTCAGTCCCCAGCACCGGACGGACCCATCGGCCACGATGGCGCAGCCATTGCTGTGGCCTGTCGTGATCTGGAGGGCCCCCGTCAACGACGTCACGACCACGGGTGTCCACCGGTCCAGCGTCGTCCCATCACCGAGCTTCCCATTCGCATTTTGTCCCCAGCATGCCGCGCGCCCGTCCGCCAAAAGCGCACAGTTCGCCGACTGGAGGCCGTCCACGGCGAGCGCCCCCGTAAGGGAGCTCACGACCACAGGCGTATGTTTCTCCACGGTTGTTCCATCCCCGAGGGCCCCCCCCACGTTGCGGCCCCAGCACTTCACGAGGCCGTCCGGGGTCACCGCACAGGATTCACTTTCCACCCCGATGTCGCGGGCGTAGACCGGGCCGCTCACCACCACCGGCGCCAGGGCATTGTTCGTCGTTCCGTCCCCGACCGCGCCAAAGGCGTTGTACCCCCAGCACTTCACCTTGTGGTCGCCCCCGTCCATGCCACACATCGGTCCAGTCGGTCCCGGCCCGCTGCCCGCATCGATCATTCCGGAGGAAAGGCCGCCTATCCCAACCGGGCTCCAGAAGCCTGTGTTGGTATCCCCATGGCCGACGTTGCCGTCGACATTGTATCCACCGCAATAGTAGCCGTGGCCTCCCCCGTTGGATTCCTTGCCGACGAAACAGCTTGTGTACCCGGCCGACACCGCCGTCGCCGCGATGAAGGTGACCGCCGAAGGCGTACTCTTGGTCACCGTCGTTCCGTCTCCGAGCTGGCCGTAGTCGTTGGCCCCCCAACACCTGACGGCACCGCTCCCCAGCACGGCACAATTCGACCACCGAGCCGAATCCAGCATTCCCACGCTTGTGAGTGTCGATACCTGGACGGGACTCGTCCGACCGGTAGTCGTCCCGTCCCCGAGCTGGCCTGACGTACCCATTCCCACGCACCGAACCGTCCCATCCGCGAGGAGGAAACAGGTGTGGTGCCAGCCTGTCGCCACCGAGACCACGTTGTACGTCCACGTGATGGCGCTTTTCTCCACGGTTGCCGTGCTCACGTGGCCGACCTGATCCTTTGCACGGGCGACGAAGTAGTAGCGGGTTCCTTTCGTGAGACTGCTGACGCTGTAGCTCGTCGCGCCCGCCGTTGACGTGTACGTCGCCGCAAACGATGAAACGCATCCTTGGTACGTCGTGGACTGGCAGATTTCGTAGACCAAGTCCCCTGCCGCCGTTACGTTGTTCGCGTCGGTCCCGGCCGGCCATGCCAAGTTGATCTGCGTGGTTGAAATAGTCGTGGCAGAGGTGAGACCGTCAAACGACGGTGCCGCCGCGTCGCACTTGCGGGAGATTTGCTCACCCGTCCCGACGTTCCCCGCGTTGTCGGTACCCCGCACGTTGACGAGAAGGTTGCCATTGTCCGTGCAGGCCGCGCTCGTAGTGCTGCAATTCACACCGGTCAATGTGGCATTGGCCCAATTCAGACCGCCGTCCTTGGAGTACTGGCAGGAGGCGCCCCCGGATCCAGACCCGTCGCTGAGGGTTGCCGTGATGTCGAACGTCTCATCGACGCATGTCGAGGCTCCGCACGTCACGGTCGCGTTCGCCGTGGCCACCGCCGTCACCGAGGGAACTGCCGTGTCCAGGATGATCGCCGCGCTCACCGGGCCGGCGTTGATGTTGCCGGCGGCGTCCTTGACCCAGGCGTAGAGGGTTTTCGTTGCGTCGACGGTGGAGAGTGTCGCCGATACCGGTTCGCTTCCCCACCCGGCGTCGCTTTCGGCAGGCGCGGTGGGCTGGCCTTCCCTCACGATCCACTTCGAGGCATCCGCATCGTTCGTAACACTCACATTGATCCCCACGGCGTTGCTTGCCGTGCACGCCGGGCAGTCTGCATCGCTCAGCGTCAGCGCCGGGTTCGCCGGGGCCACCGTGTCCAGCGTAATCGAGGCGCTCGCGGCCGCGCTCACGTTGTGCGCGGCGTCCTTCAGGTAGAGCTTCACCGTCTTCGATCCGTCCGTGGTGGAGAGGGTGAAGCTGGCGGGCTTCGTGGCCGCCCATCCCGATGCCGTCGGCGCCGGCGCCGATCCTTCCGTCAGGAACCAGGCCGCTGCGCCCGTGTCGTTCCCTGGCGTCACGGAAACGGAGGTCGAATTCGTGTGGGTGGCCGAATCGCTGGTTGAATCCTTCAGGGCCAACGTGGGGGCGGCCGGAGCCGTCTTGTCATTCGTGAGCGAGAGTACTGTGCTCTGGTTCCCCGCCAGGTCGATTTGGACGACATATATCAGGTCGGACGAGTCGCCCTTGTTGTCGCCGATCCCGACGGGTCCGAAAGACCCGTCGGCGTTACTCGTGACACGTGACACGTTGCTCGTAAGAAGACCGTCCACATAGACTTCAACGGTTGCCTTGCCTTCAACGGCGCCGGCCGATCCCGAAATCTGGTCTTCCGTACCCGGGGCGTTCTGCGCCACGGCCACCTTCGCGGCATCCGGTTTCGCGGGCAGGGTCGTGTCGGTCTTGAACACGCCCACAGCAGGATCAGACTGCTCGTTCCCCGCCTCGTCCACGGCGCTCACCTTGAGCGTGTGGTCACCGTCGCCGAGTCCGCTCATCTCGTGCGAGGCGCTGCAACCCGCGAGAACGGATCCATCCAGAGAGCAGAGAAACGCGCAATTCGCCTCCGAGCAAGAGAGTGTAGCGGTCACGCTCGTGGCGCCGGCGGGAGTGACCGGTAGTCCCGAAATGGAGGCCGCCGGTGAGATGGTGTCTACGGTCCACGTGTGGCCGGCCGGCGTCGCGTCGGGCGTGCCTGTAGCCGACACGGCGCGCACTTTGAACGTGTGGCGGCCTTCGCTCAGGGCCGAGTAGGACTGCGGAGACGCGCACGGGGCAAACTCCGTCCCATCCAACGAGCACTCGAACTTGATCCCGGAGTCCGTTGCAAACTTGAAGGAGACGGAATTCACCTTCGAAAACGCCCCCGGCTTGGCGGTGAGCGTGGTGCTCGGCTCGCCCGTTGCCGTGGCGGCCGGTGTGGTCGATCCGGGCTGAACCGTCGTCGTCGCACTCTGCGGGTCCGCGCCCGCCGTGGTCGTCTTGCCCGACTCAATCGCCTGCGTGAAACTCTGCGTGAGTGAATCGGTCGCCTCCTGCACTGCCGCAGCCGTCGGCGCGTCGGAAGCGTTGTTGGGATTCGTCTGTAGCTGGACCTCCAACCAGTTCGGCACACCATCCGAATCGGAATCCGGGGTGACGACACCCCCCTCCGCAATGGCAACCGTGGGCTTTTGGCCGGAGAAGTCGACCGAGGCCTGTACCGATACGTAAATGACGCTGCCGGACGCATCGGTGATCACGATCGCGAGGATACCCGTCAAGGCGGCGTCCTGCCTTCTGGCCGGCGCTCCTCGAACCCCCGCCAACGCTTGGGTTGGGACCTCCACGATCAATCTTGCCGCGTCAGCGTCTCGGTCTTCCTCGATCCTCAGCCGGAGTTTCTCAGCCACCACGGCATTGTTGTAGACCACCGTGGCGACGCCGTCGGTCGATTGAACCAGTCCGGCTACAGCCTTGCTGGTCGGGATTTCGACCCTGACGGTGTCGGCCTCACCGCCTCCACCGGAACAGCCTACCAATAGGAATGTCGCGGCCACTGCGGCCACCAGAACCCACATAATCATGTCAGATGTTTTCATTGCTCCCTCCTTCTCAATTTTCCCGAATGGAGAAAAAGAATGATCGTGATTGTTCCCCCCATCCTCACCTTCCCCCTCAGCCTACTCCGCCGTAGCAGCTCCGGCTGCGAAGGCCGGAAGGGGGGGAGGGACAGCAAAGAGCGCGCCTCGCCCTTTTCCCCCTCCCCCTTGACGGGGGAGGGTCAGGGTGGGGGTGAAGGCCTACGAATGATTCCTCGCCTTCGTCGATTCTCGCGGGAAGCCCGTGTGAGGACTCGCAACGTCGGTCGTTTGAAAAACAGGCACGATGAGATGTACAACCCGACTGGGGTGCGCTTTTCAGGGTTCCCACCATCGATGAGCTGCGAGCTCCCCTTCCCGCTTTCCCGTCTCCCTACCCCGCCGCGCCGCATCCTCCTGCGCCTCTCGGCGGTTCCTCGCTCTCGTCCTTCCTGGTCAAGTCATGTTACGGAAGCACGACCGTTGGTGTCAAGCCTCGGGATTTCGGAATTCCGCCCACTAGGACATGGCGTGTCGCTTGCAGTTGGACACGGTTGGTGTACCTTTCCGATGTTCCACGTCGAAGAAATCACGCCGGGGTAGCTCAACGGCAGAGCGGCGCATTCGTAATGCGTAGGTTGGGGGTTCAAGTCCCTTCCCCGGCTCAATGATTTCGGTGAGTTAGGCCGGGATCGTGAAAAGGCCGGTAGCCCGATGTGGCTACAGTGTGGCTACGACCGGCGAAATTGGGGGCTTGTGGCTACCCGGCTTGGGCCGGTGCATGGGCCAGAGCAGCCCCCGACTCACCCCGCCAATAGGCATTGAGGATGCCCCCGGCCCGTTTCAAGTTCCACGGCGACAGGTGGGCGTACCGGAGCGTCATCTTGATGTCCTTGTGACCGAGCAGTTCCTTGATCGTGAGGATGTCCACCCCGTTGATCGCCAGCCAAGAGGCGTAGGTGTGGCGCAGATCGTGAAAGCGGAAGCCCTCAAGTCCGGCCCGTTTCAGGGCGGACGCCCATGACAACTTGAAGTTGTCTAATTCCTTTCCCTCCGGGTTGAAGAACACCAAGTCGGACTTGATGTGATGGGGCTTCTTGGAAAGACATTCCCGTGCTTCATCCGTCATGGGGACAATGCGAACGGTGTTGTTCTTTGTCGCCACGATCTTGATGGCGCGATTGTCGAAGTCCACTTGTTCCCACCTCATCGAGAGAACTTCCCCCCGGCGCCCCCCCGTGTGAAGCGCCGTCAACACGATGGGGAACAGGTGGGGGGATGGACTCGCGGAACATTCCGCAAGCAACTTGCGGGCTTCCTCAAGCTTGAGATACTGGAGCCGTCCGGGAGCGCCTTTCAAGGGTTTGATCTTGTGTGCCGTGTTCTGTTCCAACTCGCCCCATTCGACAGCCTTGGTGAACATGTGTTTCAGCACCGCGAGTTCCCGGTTGACCGTATCCCGCTTGACCGATCCGCCCTTTCTCGATGAATCGTCCAGACGCCGCGTGATGTAGGCTTCAATGTCCTTCCGCGTAATGTCGGATAGCAATTTCTTCCCGAAGAACCCCCTGAAGTGGTTGTCGTCCAGGATGCCCTTGTCCCGCTCGTGGCTCTTGGCGGCCTTGTGGGGCCGGGACCACGTTTCAAGGTAGCGGTCGGCAAACTCGGAGAATGACACACCGGCGGACCTGGGGGTGAGGAACGCGAAGTCCCCCGCCGCGATCTTGGCCTTGATCGCCGCTTCCGCCTTGCACGCCTCTTTGAACGACGTTCCAGCGGGAGAGCGGTAGCGCCGAAGGTTCTCGCCGCTCCCGTACCACACCTGCACCCAGTACGTTTCACCGCGTTTGTAGACGCTCATACCTTCCCCCTTTTCTTCTTCGGAATCGCTTGTCCGCACAGTGGACAGACCTTGACGAACGCCTGCACCGCCCGCCGGATCACTTCCGCCTGACTCACCCCCAGCCGCTTCGCCGTGGCCTTCACCTGGGCGAGTTCTTCACCACGGATCGGGAACGATGTCAATGTCATGTTCCTAAGCATGGTGCAACTATATAACTAGTACGCTAACCTGTCAAGCCCCCCCCTTGGGCTTCCACGCCATGAACGCCCTTCCCGACTCCTCCACGCGGGGGGCGTATCGCTCCAACCACGCGGAAAGCCATGCGACCCGACGACCCGGACGGCCAGGACGGGAAAGACGCCGATAAAGTTCCTCCGCGTAACGCTTGCTTCGACGGTGCCACCCGAAGTTGCTCCCGATCCCACCCACGGGCCGGTACGTCGTCCACTGGCTCATGTACGTGAACCCTGCGCATCGAAGGCACCGCCAACCCTCTTCGGTCTCGTACAGCGTCCGGCGCCGCTTGGAACAGTCAAGACAGACGAACAGGCGCATGGGGCGACCCCACACGCGGGGAACGGTGGTGGTCGTGACGCCCTGGGGCTGAACCCGTCCCGCGATCACGTCGCGTACCCGCAGGGTGGGAACACCGGCGATTTCCACCATCCTCGCGTATCGTGAAGGGGTTGGCATCCGAAATAGTTGGGGAATTAGGCTCGCCCTTTCGCCTGTGTCTTGGGATCACGTGAACGGGCAAGGGCTAGAAGCGGGGATAGGAGCATCGTCCACACGTCCACGGATCGCAACCGACCGCAATTGACCAGAAGGTGAAAATCCTTCGGTAGCACACCGCGCCTGCACAGGTCCGTCACGGCCTTCCACAAAGCCCGCTCCGACGCCTCCTTCGCTTTCTCAATCCGCATTTCAAATTGCTTCCGCTTCTGGCGCTCCTTGAGCTTGGCCGCCTGGATCTCTGGATCGTGACGGGGGCAGAAAGGATTGCTCTGGATGGGGACGTAGCGACATCCCTCGGCTTCACAGGTCCGGCTCGGATCGCGCTGGGGTTTCCCCTTGTGTGAAAGGCACCGGGTCCCACCCTGCCGGGCGAAGTAGTCGCACCGTCCGGCGTAGGGCCTCATGTAGTCGCACCGCCTCTCCGGGTCCGCCCATGGGGGGACGAAACTGGGTTTGTTCCACACGTCATCCGACATGGATCACCTCCTCACCCCGGAATCCCAAACGCCTGGCACTCCAACCGTCGGCCCTTCGCGCAGCTCATGGGTTGCCCGTTCTTTGGGGGCGTGGTACGAGTGCCGTCATGGGTCGAAAGCGTTTGGGAAAGGTCGTTGAGGTTCTCACGCAGCTTGGACTTGCCGCAGTCATCGGCGGGTTTGCCGATGCCGTGGTTGATGGTACCCGGAAGACCGTTGACTTGTATGGAATCGGCACGGGGATCGTTCTCTTGGTGCTCGCCATTTGGTTGACGGGGTACACCAACGGGGATAAACTGTAGCCCATGGATGCAGGGACGTTTCTCTTCTTGGCCTTCACCACCGTTCTCCTGTTTGGCGTGGGCATTTCAATTTACGCCTACATGGGCATCCGCAAGAGCCGCCCGGCCTGACTAATTCTCGGTTACCGTCACTGCATCTCCGGCGATAGAAACATTTTCTTGAACTCCGCCAGCCGCTCCAATTGATCCCGCGTGGCGTCCTTGAAGAATTCCGCGTCGTCCGTCGCCAGGTAGAAGATCGGCGAACCACCGGGGCGAACCAATCCGCACCATAGCGCCGTCGCCCGATCCAAGGTCACCCACATATCCCCGACGATCCCCGACACCCACCGGACGGCCAGCGTCCGCCCAGCCTTGTCGTTGATCCGTTCCCGGATGATGGACGCGGAAGGCTCAACTTCGCGGGGCACTTCCTGTGCCTTCTCACCCGCCCGCTCCCGAAGATACCGCCGGGCCTCTTCGATGGGGTCAACAGGGGATGTGTCCCCGTACACCGTACACTCAAACGATGTACTTTCAAGGGCTTGACTGTACGGTGTACGGTGCATCGTCATACCAAAACCGCCCATACCTCACGGCTTCCATCCGGGGTTTCTTGCCTGACTCGTCCCCCTTCATTCAGGTTCCACCACGCTCGATTGAATTCACCGGCATCCCGACAGCCCCCATTGAGGGAATTCTGGAGTTGGCGTTTTTTCACTCGCCCCCCGTAGCCCCGCAACCGCTCGATGATCTTCGTTTCGACGCGACCGACGGCAGACGCCGTGATGTTTCCGAAAATGTGCAAGGCCGCTCCCTCAAGGTACGACCCAAATAGAATCGCCCTTGACAAGGCATCCCTTGTCATCGTCCGCGACCGCTCCAAGCCGGACAGAATGACGCCAATTTTGAGGGTATGCTCGTCCACACGGCCCGTGATTTCCGTCGTCCGGTCGTCCTGCTTCCGCCTCGCCGCATCGGTCTGCTTGTAGTAACGCTCGTACATGCCCTTGGCGTCGGCGTTCCAACCTATCGCTCCGGGGTTCTGCGCCCAGTAGGCGGCCACTTCTTTCAGCGAAGCTGCCAGGCGCGACCATCGGCCTTGATCGACGGGCGGGGGGAATGGAATTGCAGACTTCCCTTCGCCGTAGACGGTGCAGATGCGATTGACAAATCCTCCCGCGATATGCCCGCTGGTGATCTCACCCTCCAGCCAACCGGAAGGCGAATTTCCGATCATCGACAAAAACGGCTCATGAATTTCAGTGGTGCGCTTGGTCTCCTTGCCCGGTTCACGTCGATTGATCGCGTCGTAGTCGGGGCAGTAATAGAGGCTCCCCAATTTCGGAATGAGGTCCCCCGTAGATTGCCGTTTACCGATGGAGAACAGGGCGCGAAATTCATCAAACACGATGAGTGCCCGCGTCCTGGGTTGGACGGCCAGCACATCGTAAACGCTTTCTGTCGAAACGACTCCGGGAAGAGTCACTACTTCCGGGGCCACGTCGCGCAGAAGTCGGCGAGCCAGCCGGACCGCGGTCGTTTTTTTCGTTGTGGCCGTTTGTCCGATCAGGAGTCCGTAGAGGTTTGGATAAATCGGCTCTGGGGTCTGCACCCAAATATTGCGACCTAGCGTGAGACCGGCAACCGTGAGAAAATTCAGGACATGGTAGGAGTCCGGGGCCTGGGTGACAGGTCCGACTGCCTCAAGGTACTCGCCCAAAAGCCCCCCGTGCAGGATTTCAGACGGGAACTCACCCGCTCGCCTCGTTTTCTCGATTTTCTGCCGGATCTGCAAGGCTTCAGTAAGCAGTCCCCGCGCTTCGTCGCTGGTCGGGTCGAGCGTCGCGTGCGCGTCCCGGATCTCCGCAAATCGCTCCTCGGCTATTTCCGTCGGCGTCACGTCCCGGCCCTACCCTCTCGTTCCGCGAGCCACGCGGCCACCGTCTGGCGGCGCCAGCGTCTAAGTTTGCCGATCCGGATGCCAGGCGGCAAATCCCCGCCACGGCAGAGCCGCGTAAAAACGGCCTGAGCACTCAGCTTGAGGAGGCGACCTAGATCCTTCACATCGAGCAGGATGTCGTTGTCTTGTACGTTCATGCACTGATTTTCGCACGACGACGAAAACACCTGGGGGGGAAACCCCTTCAGAATTGAGAGAGTTTTCCCCCCACGGGGTCCGGCGACTACGGAGCGCTACTACGCCGGAATCGGTCGTTTCCGGGGGAGGCCTGCGGCGGCCCGAGCGGCCGCATCGGGAGAAAGAGGCGGATTTCTCTTGAGTAGTTTCCTGTAATCGCGGATTAAGCCTTTTGTGGCTCCCTTCTTGAAAGGGAGATTCGGGAAGCAAGACCTTGCAAGGCTCTCGACATCCGCGTACCTCGGTTTTTTGGTGTGCATCTCAAACGCCTCACAAACATACGAGAGTACAGCCCCGGTGATCTTGGCGGGTCGCCCGCCCTTGGGCCTCTCCCCGGCCACCCACCCAAGAGGCATAACCTCCTCTTGCGCATACTGGATGGCCGCCTTTACCAGTCGGTCTCTGAATTCCGGCATGTACCTCGCTGGAACCCTCTTGAAGTGCCTGTCGTGGAGGATACGATCCGCCTCCTTGCACATCCTCTGATAGTCGTTCAGATGCTTCGGCCCCTCTTTCCGTTCTTTGAGAGCGATTGGAATTTCCTTGTAGAGCAATGCGAACCGACGCTTCAAGTCGCGGACGAGCGCCCTTGCGGTTCCACCCTTCACATCCATATCGCCTACCACAGTGCCGATCACCCGGTTCATCTCTTGCCTTGTTACGTGCCCGGTGGAGACGGTTGAACCGGCGTCGCTCACGGAATGCCCCGCCGTGGGCTTCTGCGTGGCCGTAGGCGCGTTCTCTTTCGTCCGGGTAGGTTCGGGTCCGGCCCCTCCCTGCCTTGGCCGAAATTCGGGGGAAGTTCTCGCGCGGGTGGGGAGGGACGGAAACCAGGGGGGCGTGTCGGTTTCTTCCGTGTGGCTACAGTGTGGCTACGATGGCCTTTCCTTGGCTTTCGCATGTTGTCACCATCTTACCGCGTGATCGACGTAACCTCAAGTGGCAACGGGGAAACCACGATCAACGTGGACTTACAGGAAACGATGACAATATGTCATTATCGCATTCGTAATGCGTAGGTTGGGGGTTCAAGTCCCTTCCCCGGCTCCGCCCGCGCTTTGCCGAGCGGCCTAGAACGGGCTCTGCATGTCCGACTTGTTTTCGAAGCGGTTGAACTCAGGGAAGAAGGTCAGTTCAATGGTTTTGGTCGGGCCGTTGCGATTCTTGCCGATGATGGCCTCCGCCGTGCGATCCTCCTGATCCGCCTTCCGGTTGTAGAAGGCATCTCGATAGAGGAACAGGATCAGGTCCGCGTCCTGCTCGATGGCACCGCTTTCCCGGAGGTCCGCCAGATGCGGCCGTTTGTCGTCGCGCGACTCCACCTGTCGGTTGAGCTGTGAAACCGCGATACACGGAACTTCAAGCTCCTTCGCAAGACCCTTCAGCGAACGGGAGATCTCCGCGATCTCGCGTTCCCGGTCGGTGGATCGATAGCGACCGCCATCCTGCCCGCCGCCGAGGAGCTGCAAATAGTCGATGATGATCAGCCCCAACCGGTTCTCGGTCTTGAGCCGGCGGGATCGCGACCGAATTTCCCGCACGGTCATCGCGCCCGAATCCTCGATCTCCATGGGACATTCGGAAACCGGACTGGCCACGCGCACCAGCTTCTCCCACGTGTCCGGCGGAAACACCGCGCGCCGAAGTTCCATCGAGTCCACCCGCGCCTCCGAGGAAAACATCCTCATCACAAGAAGCTCAGCCGACATTTCCAGGGTGAAGATGATCACGGGAACCCGCTCGCGGATCGACGCGTGGGCGGCCACGTTGAGGCAGAAACTCGTTTTTCCCATGCCCGGTCGGCCGGCCACGATGATCAAGTCCCCTTTCTGGAAACCGTGCGTAATCTTGTCCAGGTCGTGGAATCCGGTCCGCACACCCATCACGCGGGTGGGATCCTCCGAGACATACTCCAGTTTCTTGATGTAGTCTTTCACCAGCGTCTTGATGGGTTTGGAGGAGGTCCGGAAATATCGTTGTGTCACCTCGAAGAGCCGGCGCTCCGCTTCGTCCGCAAATTTCTCCGCGTCCTCTACTCGACCGTTGGCGTTCTGGAGAATCCCCTGCGTCACTTCGACGACTTTTCGCAGCATCGCCTTTTCGCGCACGATCCGGGCGTATTCCTCGACGTTGGCCGATGCCGGCACGAGGTCCTCCAGCTCGGCGATGTAGGACATGCCCCCGACTTCTTCCAGGATCCCCTTTCGTTTGAGCGCGTCGCTGAGCGTGAAATGGTCGATGTCCCGAAGCTTGTCGGACATCTCCAGCATCGTCTGGAAGATATGGAGGTGGGCCTGCGAGTAGAAATCGTCCGCGCGGAGAATCTCCTGAACTTTCAGGAGGTGATCGCGGTTGCGGAGAACGGATCCCAGGACAAGCGCCTCCGCCTCCCTGTCCTGCGGGATCGCCGGGGCATGCGGCGTAGAGACCCCATGGCGATTCGCCTCGCCGTCCCCCATGCTTAGGACGGCATGGGGCCATGAGATGTCGCCGCAGCCAGGATGGCGCGGCATGAGCATGGCCCCGAGCGGAGCGAGGGGGGGGTGATGCCGTCCATGGAGTGCGAGCCGGGTCTACTCGGCGACGACCCAGAACTTCAGCTTTGCCGTGACGTCCGTATGGAGCCGGACATCCGCGGAATACGCCCCAACGCTCTTTGCGGGCTCCCCGAGAAGAATCGCCTTTCGATCAACGGTTATGCCCGTTTTCTGAAGGGCTTCCTCAAGATCTTTGGATGTGATCGAGCCGAACAGTTTGCCCTGATCGCCCACCTTCACCTTGAGTTGGATTTCGGCCTGCTCGATCTGCTTGGCCAATTCCTGGACATCGCGCAGCATGCGCTTGGCCTTGGCCTCGGCAGTCTTCCGAAGGTGCTCCACCTGGCGGACGCTTCGCGTCGTGGCCAACACGGCCAATCCGCGCGGCAGGAGGAAATTGCGCGCGAACCCCATTCGCACTTTTACGATTTCGCCCGCGCGACCGACCTTTTCAACGTCCTTCTGGAGAATGACTTCCATCTTGTACCCCTATTCAGTCCCGGGTTCTTCCGCCCGTTCCAAGCGCCGGAAATCGAACCATTGATCGAACAAGCCGACCAAAGCGACAGCCAGCGCCAAAACGTATTGGAACAGGATCAACAGGTATCCGAAGAATCGCAGAGCCCAGGGTATCTGCTTCTTCGCGAAATAGAATGTCACAACCGCCAGCCCTTGCGCAAAGAAAACCGCGCCTCCAAGGAGAATGCCGTTCCAGGCCGCGGTTTGAACGTCGTTTCGTTCCGAGAGAGTCAGCAGGCCGCAGGCGATGAAAATCCACACCAATGCCACGGGGGCTTTCCAGCCCGAAGGGGAGGCCGCGGCGAAATACGCCGCCTTGGGGAAGAGCAGCCGGCACGCGGCGAGATTCAACCAGACCGTCGCTGCCAAATTCATCACCAGGAGAGAGGGCCATACCCGTGCCGCGGTTCCCATCACCCAGTCGCGATGCGCCGCAAGCCACGGACTCCCCGACTGCGCGGCCTCGGGCAAGTTCAGGTCCGGCCGGAGATACGCCTCCAACCCTCGCATCAGATCGCCGGCGAGGGGGACCGCCCATTTCATGCCCACGATGCCTCGCAACGCAGCCCACGATAGGCCAAGCGCCAGCGCGGTGCCCAAGGCGGAGAGCGCCACCAACTTTGGCACTTCCATCTTCCGGGCGATTCCGAAGGCCGCCAAGAGGGCCACAAGTCCAAACAGACCGGCATAGGAGAGCGCCTCCGTCCATCCCCCCAGAATCGCCAGAACTCCGGAGACGGCGGCGACCACCACCGGAGCCAAGGACGACGGCGCGCCCTGGAGCATCATCACCACGATGGGGAAAGGAGAGAAGCAGGCCAGAGCCACACTCAGCGGGAAAGAGGTTCGAGGCAGGAGGTAGGCCGTGAGGAGCGTCAGCATCGCCGCCATGAACCCGGAGGCCAGATGAAACGGAAGGCCTCGGCGTGGAAGGGTTCGCGCCGATTCCATGGGACCGGGCGGATGCGCCTGCGGCGGCGCTCCGGCGGGATCGCTATCCGAAGAGGACATCCGGCGGGAGCTTCTTGCTGACGGTGTACGGAATCAAGGCCATCTTGCGCGCGCGTTTGACCGCTTCCTTCACCTTGCGCTGGTGCCAGGCGCATACTCGCGATTGCCGCGCGGAGTTGAGCTTGAATCTCTCCGTCACAAAATGCCGGAGCAGGGCTACATTCTTCCAGTCAATTTCCAATTGGAGGTCGGAACAGAACCGGCACCGGCGGATGTGCTTCCGGGGCATGCCTCGTGGTTTCAAAACGGTATGTCCTCCTCGGCAGGCGGGGCCTGCTCTTCAACTGGCGCCGGAGCGGTTGGAGCCGTTTCCAACCCCTCCCCGCCCGTGTCGATGGTTGTTTCGCCCTCGGCCCGGCCCTTGGCCGGCCCCATGAATTGGACGCGGTCGGCAACCACTTCGACCTTGGATCGCTTCTGGCCGTCCTTCTCCCACCGACGCTGCCGCAACCGACCTTCCACCAGGACGCTTCTTCCCTTGGTCAGGTAGTCCGCGCAGTTCTCGGCCTGTTTGCCGAAGACGACAACATCGAAAAAACTGGCTTCGTCCATAAACTGATCGTTCTTCTTGGTGCGATGATTCACTGCCACGCCCAAGGTGGCCACCGCCAATCCGCTGGGCGTGAACCGCAATTCGGGGGACCGGGTCAAGTTTCCGATGAGAATGACCTTGCTGTAGCTGGCCACGGCCTACGCCGGTTGAGGCTGGGAACGCTCTCCGGACGGGGCCGGGGCTGAGGGAGACCGTCTGAGACTGCCCGCCTGCTGCTTCGCCTTCCACTTTTTTTCGTCCAGGCGGATGGTCATGAACCTAAGAATGCCTTCAAAAAGCCGCAGTTCCTTGCGCACGTTCGCCAGGTCGATGGTTTCCATTTCGTGCGTGAGGAGGAGGTAGTAGCCTTTCTCCTTGTTCCGGATCGGATAGGCCAACTCGCGCAGGCCCCATCTGTCCTCCCGGACGATTCGGCCGCCCTCCACGCGCGTGAGCGCCTTGGAAATCCGTTGAGTCAATTGCTCCAGGGCGGACTCCGCCAAGCCGGGCTCAAAAATCAACATGGTTTCGTACAAACCTGCGCTCACGATCCCACACGTGTAGCAGCTTCACTTCCGAGTGTCAAGCCGGGGTTTTCGGCCGGGCCCCGACTCAGGCAACGGGAACTTTCTTGCGTTCCCTTCCTTCTTTTGGCGGCGCGGGCTTCTGGTATTCGCCCCGTTCGAAATAGGATTTCAACCGGCCTCGGAGTTTGAAGAGGGCCGCTGTGCGGATCTGAGAGACCCGGCTCTCGGTCACTCCGAGCACCTCTCCCACCTCTTTCATGTTCAGATCTTCATAATAGTAGAGGGTGAGGACCATCCGCTCCTGCTTCGGTAGGTTCTCGATGGCTTCTCCCAGGAGGTCGCGGACTTCGGTCATGTGGAGTTCCGCAAGAGGGTCATTGACGGTCGGGTCCATCAGGGTCTCGAGGATGTCGCGATCGTCATCGGAGGCGGCCCGCAACGCCTGCAATTCTTCCAGGCTGATCAGGGAGACCCCCTGCGTGCGGCCGAGCATTTCGTAGAAATCCTCGAGGCTCATCTGGAGTTCTTTTGCCACTTCCTCGTCCTCCGGCTGCCGGCCGAGCCGGTTCTCAAGCTCCGTGTAGACGTCTTCGAGTGCGCGAATGTCCTGTCGCATCGGCCGGCTGAGCCAGTCCTGCGAACGAAGCTCATCCAGAATCGCGCCACGCACGCGGAGGGCCGCGTAGTTCCGGAAGGGAACGCCTTTGGTCTGGTCGAACTTGTCCACCGCATCGATGAGTCCGAGCACTCCGGCGCTGGTCAGGTCGTCGGCGGAGACGTGCTGGGGGAGACGGGCCTTGAATCGGGCGACTTCATGCCGCACCAGCGGGAGGTGCTCATCGACGATTTTCTTCTTTTCGTCGGGGCTCTGTTGGGCGTAGGCTCGAGACGTGGTCATCGGCCGCTCAGCGCGGGAGCGTCCCGCCGGAAGGCGGGGCTACCGCCTCCCTTTGATGATCAGTTCCGCCAGCCGGTCCGAGGAGGCGACCTCGATGTCCTCCGGAACGCGCTGTCCCACGGTCAGGTACGCGATGGGTTTCTTCGCGTACATCAGCACGTTGAAGATGTGCCCGAACGACGAGCATTCGTCCGCCTTCGTGAAGATGATCCGGTCGAATCGCACCTGGTCGAACCGGCGGAGGATATCGAGCAGGTCCCGGTCGCGCGTCGGGCATGAAAGAACGAGATAATTCTCCGTATCCGGGCACACGGCCAGGAATTCGGACAGCCGCTTCATTTGGATCTCGTTGAACTGAGGCGTGCCCACTGTATCCAGGAAGATCACGTCATATCCGGAAAAGCTGTTCAGAAGCACGCGAAGCTCGTTCGGCTCGTACACCAGCTCGGCCGGTATCGGAATCTGGCTCACGGCCGAGATTGCTTTCGAGAAGAAGCGGACCTGCTCGAAGGCGCCCTTGCGCTCATCGATGGTGATCATGGCGACCTTCTTCTTCTGGTGGATGGAAAATTCCGCGGCCAATTTCGCCACGGTGGTGGTCTTTCCCACGCCGGTGACGCCGACGATGGCGACGATCTTGGTGCGCCCCTCCTCGAGGAAGATCGGGCCGGACGCCTGGATGAGATGGGCGAGCACCTTCTGAATGTAACCCTCGAGATAGGGGGCGTCGGATAGTTTGGCCGAAGGCACCTTCGAGTGGATTTCTTCAATGAGCTTGTTGGCCAGGCGCTCTTCGATTCCGCGCTCGATGAGCCGTTCGCACCATTCCATCAGGCGCGGCGGCAACTGAGGAACGCGGAGATTCTTCTGGTCTTTGATCAACGCCCGCAACATGGCCTTCACTTCGCCCACCTCCTCGGATCGTGGGGTGCCGGAATCCTGCCGGGAATGAAGCACCTTCTCGACCAAATCCTTGATCTCCTGAAGCCCATCCTGGATCGGTTGGATCAATTCCATGCTCTGGGCCACGGCATTGAGACGGTCCATCCCTTTCCATGGGGCGGGGTTTGGACCCGGAATGCCATCGCCGTCGATCTCTTCTTCCACGAGGCCCGGGGCGCCCGCCACGGCATCGTCGATTCCCGCGGTGATTTCCACAAAGGATCGACCCAGGATTCCAAAGGTCCCCTTCCCGCGCTTGACCGTGCGCATGCCGAGGATGACCGCGTCGCGGCCGAACTCCTCCCTCAGTTTCTTGATCGCGTCTTCCGTGTCGGGTCCGACGAACGTCTTGATTCTCATGATGGAGCCCGCAGATCCGTCTTCTGAAGATCATCCATCCGGATGGTGACAAGGTTCTCCAGTTTCACCTTGGGTTCGATTTCGCCGTAGGACAGCACCACGAGGTGGGGCATGAAGGGCTCCGTCAAATTCTTGAGATGGCGGCGGATGAGAGGGGCGACGAGTAGGACGGGGTGATATTCCGTCGACATGAGCTTCTCGACTTGTTTCTGCAGAACCAGGAGCAGCTTCTGCGCCACCTGCGGCTCGATGCTCATGGTCGACTGACCTTCCGCCCGCTGAATCGTGGCCGTCAGGTACTCCTCCAACTTCGGTTCCAGCGTGATCACTTTCAAGACCCCCTTCGTGGCAAACTGTTTGGAGATGACTCGTTTGAGCGCCTGCCGGACCCCTTCCGTGAGAGCGTATGGATCTTTGACGTTCGGATGGTCCCCCAGCGTTTCGATCACGGTCAGCAGGTCGCGAATGGAAATCTGTTCCCGAACGAGGTTCTGGAGGACTTTGTGGACATCGCCCAACGTTACCACCTTCGGGACAACCTCTTCAACCACCTTCGGGAACTTCTGCGCCAGATTGTCGAGCAGATTCTGGACTTCCTGGCGTCCCAATAGTTCATGCGCGTGCGCGCGAATGACCTCGGTGAGGTGCGTGGCCACCACCGTCGGCACATCGACCACCATGTAGCCGGCCATGATGGCCTTTTCCTTTTGGTTCTCGTTGATCCAGTAGGCCGTCATGCCGAAGGCCGGATCCTTGGTCTTCGTGCCTTCGATCTCCCCTTTTACGCCCGGAGGCGCCATGGCCAGGAACGATTTGAGCTGGACCTGATCCCGCGCCACTTCGATTCCCTTCACCAAAATGGTGTATTCGTGCGGCTTGAGCTGGAGATTGTCGCGGATGTGCACCGGCGGGACGACGATGCCCATCTCAAGCGCGAATTGCCGTCGAATGCCCTTGATCCGGTCGAGCAACTCACCGTTCTGACCGGCATCCACGAGTGGGATGAGGCCGTATCCGACTTCGAGCTCGATCATGTCGAGGGCCAGCAGTTTTTCGACTTTTTCCGGCCCTTCCGGCCTCGCGGCCTTTTTCTTCTCGTCGGCCTCCTTTGACAGAGTTCGACGATCCGTTTGGAAGGTGATGTAGGCCGAGAGGCCGGTCAGGGCACCCATGAGCACGAACGGAATGGTCGGCAGGCCGGGGATCGCCCCCGCAGTGAACAGAAACCCGGCGGCGATGCTGAGGGCGCGGGGATAGCTGAACATCTGTTTCGCGAGTTCCCCCGCCAGGTCCCTGGCCCCGACGGTTCGGGAGACGATCAAGCCGGACCCCACGGAGATGAGGAACGAGGGAATGATGGCCACCAGCCCGTCCCCCACCGTCAGGATCGTGTAGGTCTGGAGGGCGAGCATGATGTCCATCCCCTTCATGACGACCCCGATGATGAGGCCCGCGATGAGGTTCACCACGGTGATGATGGCTCCGGCCACCGCATCACCCCGGACAAACTTGCTGGCGCCGTCCATGGCGCCGTAGAAATCCGCTTCTTGCTGGATTTCCTTCCGCCGATCCTTGGCTTCCTGTTCGTTGATGAGTCCCGCGTTCAAGTCCGCGTCGATGGCCATCTGCTTGCCGGGCATGCTGTCCAAAGTGAATCGCGCGGCGACCTCCGCGATACGGCCCGAGCCCTTCGTGATGACCGCGAAGTTGATGACGTTGAGAATGATGAAGATGACGATGCCGACGATGTAACTGCCCCCCACCACGTACTGGCCGAAGGCCATGATGACGGTCCCGGCCGCATCGAGTCCTTGATCGCCGTAAAGAAGGATTCGCCGCGTGGAGGCCACGTTCAGGGAGAGCCTGAACAGCGTCGTCATCAGGAGGAGCGTCGGGAAAACGGAGAACTCGAGCGGCTTGAACGTGTACATCGTCACGAGGAGGATCAGGAGGGCCGTGGTGATGTTGATCGTGAGGAGCACGTCCAGCACCGGAGCCGGGAGGGGAATCATGAGAACGCTGATGCTGCCGACCACGAAGAGGGACAGGATGATGTCGGAATTCCGGGTGATCCACTTCGGAGTCATGATCCCGGGAAGGGACGGTGCGGGAACGGGGGTTGCCATTCCTTACGCCGCCCCTCTCCGTTCTACTTCGGGGACAGCGAAATGAAAAACCATGAACATCTTACGCCGCCTTGTTTTTCATCCGGTAGATGTGCGCCAGAACTTGCGCCACGGCGGCAAAGACTTCCACGGGGATCTGGCCGCCGATATCCACCCGATCGTACAGTTCACGGGCGAGGTATTGGTCCACCCAGATGGGAACCCCGTTGGCCTTCGCGAGGTCCCGGATGCGCTCGGCGATCAGTCGCGCGCCCTTGGCCACGACCACCGGGGCCGTCATGGAACCTGAGTCATACTTGATGGCCACCGCGAGAAAAATCGGATTCGTAATCACGACGTCGGCCTTGGGAACTTCCTGCATCATTCGTTTCATGGCCGCCTCGCGCTGTTTCTGACGCATCTTCGATTTGACCTGCGGGTCACCTTCCCTCTGCTTGAATTCGTCCTTGACCTCCTCCTTGGTCATCTTGAGGCTCTGCTCGTGCTCCCATTTCTGGTAGGCGTAGTCCAGGATGGCGATCACGACCATGATCAGACCGATGTAGATGAACAACTTGGTGGCCACCTTCAAGATGTAGGCCGCGATCGCGGGAACGGACATGTCCGTGATGTAAGGAATGAGCTTCAGTTCCTTCTTCACCACCAGGTACGCGACGGCGCCGACGACGACCAGTTTCACCGAGGATTTCGCCAATTCCACAAATCCATTCAGGGAGATGAGACGTTGGAGTCCCATCAGCGGATTGAGCTTCGCGAGGTTGGGCGTAAGCGACTCCGTGCTGAAGATGAAGCCTACCTGGGCGATGTTGCCGAGGACGCCGGCGATCAAGAGAACGATCAGGATGGGGGCGATGATCTTGGCGGAGATGGTCGCGATGCCGATGGCGTACGAGTAGAAACCTTGAAGGGTGAAATCCGGCTGGTGGAGGTGACTGAAGGTCTGCCCCATGAAGGCGCCCAATCCCTCGAACATCTTGGAGCCGAACCAATACAGCGCCAGAAGACTGGCGAAGAGTACAACGACATTGGAGATTTCCTTGCTCCGGGCCACCTGGCCCTGGCTCTGCGCCTCCGAGCGGCGTTTGGCGGTAGGGGCCTCCGTCTTGGATGGATCTCGACCGAAAATCGGCATCGGTTATTGCCCCATCAGCCGGAAGGCCATCGCCAAATTCCGTTCGATCGACGGCATGTTTTTCAAGATCATGAAGCTCACCACCGGAATCATCGCGCCGAGAGCGATGACACCCATCATCAGCTTGACGGGAATACCGACCATCAGGATGTTCATTTGCGGCACGGTGCGCGCCACCAACGCCATGGCCACCTCTACCATCAGCAGAATTCCCATGACGGGCGCCGCAAGCTTGACTCCCAACACAAACAGATCGCCCGCCAGCGAAAACAGATAGGAGATGATGCGCCCGCTGAAATGGGCGCTCATGAGCGGCACCAGGGTGAAACTTTTCGCAACGGTCCGAATGATCATGTGGTGACCGTCCACCAACAGGAACAACATGAAGGCAATGAGAATCTTGACCTGCGCCAGAATCGTGATTTGCCGCTCGCCCTGAGGATCCAAGATGTTGGCCATGCCGAACCCGATCTGGACGCCCAGCCATTCGCCCGCCATTTCGACGGAGGCAAAGAAGAACTCGATGACCATGCCGACGGTCACGCCCACCAACAACTCCGAGCCCAGCCCGAGGAGGAGGTCGATCGGTCCCCCCAGAGGACGGATGCTCTCGGGATCGACCGTCGGAAAGATGAGAAAAGAGAGCACCAAGGACAGTCCGGTTTTTGCCAGGAGCGGAAGATTCCGGGCCCCCAGGATGGGCGCCACGAACATAATGCCGCTGATCCGGAACACCACCAGGGCAAACCGTTCAACCTGGGAGAGATCGACCGTGATCAGATCCATGTCCGCCTACTGCGCCAACATCAGCGGATACGTGCTCAGCATCTGCACCATGAAGTCCAGAAGCATTTGGAGCATCCACGGACCGAATACGATGAGTGCGATGCCGGTGAGGGCGATTTTCGGCACAAACGTCAACGTCATTTCCTGGAGCTGGGTGACGGCCTGGAAAAGGCTGATGAGCACCCCCGCGATCATGGCCACGGCCAGGGCGGGCGCCGCGACCAGAAAGGTCATCTCCATCGTGCGCCGGGCGATGGTCATGACGAATTCCTGGGTCACCCGCCACCTCCGGTGCATTTCCAATTTGAAATGTGAAATTTCAGAGTCACATCCGGAAACCTTTCACGAGGGACGTGATGACGAGATGCCACCCGTCCACCAAGACGAACAGCATGAGCTTGAACGGGAGAGAAATCAGAACGGGCGGAAGGAACAGCATGCCCATGGAAAGCAGGATGCTGGACACGACCATGTCGATCACGATGAACGGCATGTAGATGAGGAATCCGATCTGAAACGCGGTCTTGACCTCGCTGATGATGAAGGCCGGGATCAGGATACGGTTGGGGACATCGTCCTTGGTGTGCGGCCGTTCGAGGTTCGCCACCGAAACGAAAAGCCCGATGTCCTTCTCCCGCGTCTGCTTGAACATGAAATTCCGGAGAGGCCCCATGGTTTCGTCATAGGCCTCCTTGAGCGAGATCTCCTTCTTCATGTACGGCTGGAGGGCTTTCTCATTGATTTCGTCCCACACGGGCCCCATCGTAAAAAAAGTCAGGAACATGGCCAGGCCGGCGAGGACCTGGTTCGGCGGCATCTGCTGCGTTCCCAGAGCCTGCCGCATGAAAAGCAGCACCACCATGATGCGGGTGAAGGAGGTCATCATGGCCAGAATGGACGGAGCGAGGCTGAGCACCGTCATCAACAGGACGATCTGGAGCGTCATGGCGACATCCTGCGGATTTTGCGCCGCATCCAGACCGAACGTGATTTTGGGGATGGGAACGTTTTGCGCCCATGCGGCTCCGGGCAGGAGCAGCATCAGGAGCAACCCCGATCTCAGTGCGTTCCTTCGCATGATGACCCTACCTCCGGTCCCGCCACCCCTCTCTACCCCTCGTGTCTTCGCTGGGGGCCGGGACGTTTCTCCGATTGGCCTACGCTTGTCTCTTGAGCCTCTGAATTTCCTCCAGCATGGTTTTCTTCCAGGCGGCCAGCGGCATCCCGCCGCCTTCTCCACGCTTCGGAGACGGTGACCCCACAGACCATCGGGACTCTGCGCCGCCTCCCATCGCCCGCCGTTCGGTCGGCTTCGCCGCCGCAGGCGCCTCTTCTTCAATCGCCACCGGTCGCGCCTCACGGCGATGCTCGTTCACGCGGGAAAGAAATTGCACGCCCGACCCGACGGTCGCCAGCAGGAACTTGTCGCCGAAGGCCTCCACCACCATCAGATTCTTTCGCGGGCCGAGGAACAGGGTATCGACCACCCGTATGAACTTACCCCGCGACCCCACGGCCGTTCCCTTCAGGATGTATCTCTTCGCGAAAAACGCCAGTCCGAAGATCAGCGCAAGGACAAAGCCGACGGCGGTTACGGTGCGCAGGGCGCTCCTGAGGAGGCCCCCATCCTCCGCCATGGGAAAAGCGGACGATTCAAACCTCGGATTGATCCCCAAGGCCTCCCCCGTGTCGGCCGGCGCCGCTGCGGGTTCCGCCTGCGGCGCGGCGACAGGGTGGCCGCTCGAATCGCCTTCTCCGAAACGGAACGAAGGGGACGGCGTCGGACTTCCGAAGAAATCGGAGTCGGCTTCCTGCGCCCACGCGGGCGTCGCCGCCAACACCAAGACCAAGATCCACCCTTTGACCCCCATGTTCGTCATCCCCTTTCGCGTCCTAGACCAGTTTCTTCACCCTCTCCGCTTGAGAAATAATATCGGTCAACCGAACTCCGAACTTCTCGTTCACCACCACCACCTCGCCCCTCGCCACCAGGGTTCCATTCACCATGACTTCCACCGGTTCCCCGGCCAGTTTCTGAAGTTCAACGATGGACCCCAGGCCCAGCCGGAGGAAATCCTGTACCATGACCCGCGCCTTCCCCAATTCGGCCGTAACCTCCAGCGGAATATCCAGGATAATTTCCAGGTTCCGGGGCTCCCCCAGCCCGCCACCGGAGGCCTCGATCGTGGCGAACGTTTTGGCCTGGACCTGCCGGTCCGAGACCGGCGCGGCCCCCGCAGGTTTGGCCTCCGATCCCGACACTTCCTGCATCATCGAGTCCCATCCCGCGTCCATCTTCACATCACCCGGGGGCGCGGCCGCCGCGGCACCCTCCGCGGGCGCCGCAGCGCCTCCGCCTTCGGGCTTGGCTTCCTCCCCTCCGGTGGACCAGAAATCGTCCAGCGACGGGATTTCGCCTTCCTTGGTTGGATCATCCGCCATTGGTCTTCTTCTCCTCTTCGAGTAGCTTGGATACCTTGACTGCCAGGTTGCCCCGGAAAACGCCCGGTACGCCCCTCATTTTCGGAACCCCGCCCACCAAGATGGTCAGCTCTTCGTTGTGCAGTCGGTCCAGCTCAACGATGTCTCCCACCTTGAGGCTGAGAAGTTCCCGGGCCGTCGTGTGCGCGTGGCCCAGCTCCACGCGAACGTCCACCGCCACGTGTTGCATTTCCTTCTGCATGGCCGGCTTCCACCTGTCGTCCGATCCCTCCTCCTCGGCCATTTGGATTTTCAACCGGTCGCGGATGGGATCGAATAACGATTGCGGGAAACAGAAAAACATCTTGCCGGAATGCTGGTCCAAATCCATGACGTTTTGGATGACGAAAACCGGCTCATTGTCGTGGCAAATCTTGGCAAACTGTGGATTCATCTCACTGCGCTGATAATGCGCCTTCACTTTCGATACATCGCTGAAGCTCCGTTCGAGATCCTCCAGGAGCATGAAAACCACGCGCTGGATGATCCGGCTCTCGATCGTTGTGAATTCCCGGCCCTCGATCTTCATCGAGGGTTTTCCAGAGCCGCCGAAAAAGATATCCACCAGGGCGAAGACGAGATTGGTTTCCAGGACGACAAGACCGTTACCCTTGAGCGGATCGAGCCGAAAGACATGGATGCTGGAGGGAAGCGGCAACTTGGACATGAATTCGCCGAAATTGCCCACCTTGAGGGAACTGACGTTGATGTCCGCCACCGCCCTGAGCGAATTCGAGAGGGTGGTGCGAAAGGCCCGTGAAAACCGTTCCATGGCACGCTCCATGCCGGGGAACTTCCCCACCACGGAACGCTCATGATGCGTGAAATCGTAATTCTGGGCGTCCGGCCCCGCCGCCGCCGCCGGTCGCCCCGCCTTGGGCTTGGTCTCCTTCTTCGTCTCCAACATGTCGCCGATCTCACCGGACGAAATTCCCTTGAGGAGGGAATCGATCTCGTCCTGGGTGAGCAGCTTATCGGTCATGTCCTCTCCTACTGGATGGCCAGTTCCGGCACGTATACATGCCGCACGGTTTTCTCTCCGGTGAGCACCGAATTGATCTGGTGCAGGATCTCCTCCGCAAACAGGCTCATCCCCGTGGGCGTGTTGAGCTCCGCGGCCTTCTTGCTGCGGAGCGTGAGCTGAATGATCTGCTTGATCTGGGGCAGGCGTTTCTCGAGTTCCGGCTGCAACAGGCCATCGCTCATTTCAAGTTCGAGCGTCAGCTTCACGAAGCGATCACCGGATTCGTCGCCCAGGTTCGCGATGATGTTCTCCAGCTTGAAAGTCGGCCCGATCTCCTGGATGACATCTTCGGGGTTCGCCTTCTGGCTGAGCATTTTCTTGTAGGCGAAAAATCCGCCACCCACCACCACCGCAAGCCCCACCACCGCCGAAACGGCGATGATGACGATCTTGCGGATTTTCGCGCCGACGCCCGGCCCTGCCGCCGCCGCCGCTTCTGCTTCCGCCTGGGGTTCCTCATCCGCCATTCGTCATACCTACCTTTCCACTACCGAGGAGCCTGCGGCTCCCTCAGAAGAATTTCCACCCGCCGGTTCATCCGGCGATTCTCATCCGAAACATTCGGAACGCGAGGCCGCGATTCGCCGTAACCGACGGCGCCCATCCGGCTCGGATCGATCCCCGAAAACTTTTCCAAAATGCCCGCGACGCGGGTCGCCCGCCGGGCCGAGAGATCCCAATTGTCCCGGATCGAATCGGTGTGAATGGGGCGGTCGTCCGTATGAGCCTCGACAAAAACCTCGTAGGGGGAGTCCTTGATGATGTCTCCGAGCCTGCCCAGGAAGGCCAATCCTTCGCCTCCCGGATTCATCCCGGCGGCATCGAACAGAATCTCGCTTTTCAAGCGCAACAGGATGCCCCCGGGGCCCGATTCCACATCCACAAATTCCCCCAGGTCCGTTTTCTTCACCGCCTCATCGATCTTCCTCTGATATTCATGCGCACGGAACGCCGGAAAGTCAAACGCGCCCGTCTTGGTGATCCCATCAACCTTGGCAGGGGCCGGCTCCACGGACCACGTGCCGATCTGAATGCCGAACGCCCGTTCGAGTGAAATCATCGCCTTGCTCGTCCTCTCCCGATCGATCGTCGAGAGCGAGAGAAGGAGCACGAAAAACGTGAGGAGGAGGCTGTTGAGATCGCCGAAGGTGAGCAGCCAGCCCGGAGTCTCCATGTTCTTCCTCTTGGGCAATGGCTTGGGTTCGCGTTTGGCCATGTCAGTTCTTGGATGTGGGCAGCGGCAGGCTCGATCCCGGCGCCCAGCGTTGTTCCGGTGGGAGGATCACGGGCTGCGGTTCGATGAAATTGAGCTCCACCCGGCGGTTCTTGGCGCGATTCTCCGCCGTATCGTTCGGAGCGACAGGACGGTGAGACCCGTATCCGACAGCCGACAAACGGCTCATGTCGATTTCGCCCAATTTCTGAACCGCGGTCAGGACCGTCACGGCTCGCAAGGCCGACAATTCCCAGTTGGAGCCGACCGTATCCGATCTGAAGGGAACGTTGTCCGAATGGCCCTCGACGCGGAGGAACACGTTGGAATCGCGCAGAAGGGGCGCCAGTTCCGACAGGAAGGCGATTCCGGAAGGCTGAAGATCCACCGAGCCGCCGGGGAAGAGCAGATTTTCCGCAAGACGCAGCTTGAACCCCTCGGGGGTCTTCTCGAATTGGGCGTAAGGCCCGAAGGCCTTGGTGTGAACGCGATCCTCCACCTTGCGCTGGAACTCCTGCCTCTTGTGGACCGGCATGTCCACCACACCCGAGGCCTTGTGAAGGGGCATCCGGCTCTTCGTCATGTCCGCCGATTTCGAGCGGGACGGCCCGAAGGCGTTGTTCATGGAGCTGATGACGTCTTTCATCTTAGGCTGGTTGGGAACGGAGAGCGAAATCAGGAGCACGAAGAACGTGAGGAGAAGGCTGTTGAGATCGCCGAAGGTAAGAAGCCAGCCGGGCGTCTCGATGGCGCCCCGCTTCTCGAGCTCCTTGTGCTTGGCCCGGGCCACTCAGGCCCCCCGCGTCGGTCTCGATGATGCGCTCTCCTTTGCGGACATCGCTCACTTCCCTGCAAACGATGATTTTCGTTCCTTCGGGGGAAGGAACGTCAACAGTTTTTGCTCCACCACGCGCGGGTTGTCGCCCGAGCTGATCGACAGGATGCCCTGAACGATAAGGCGTTTCGTCATGACTTCCCCATCCGACCGGTTCGCCAGTTTTCCCGCAACGGGGAGGCAGATCAGATTGGCCACGATCGCTCCATAGAAGGTGGTGATGAGCGCGGTCGCCATGCCGGGACCGATCGCCGAGGGATCGTTCAGGCTTTTGAGCATCTGCACAAGACCGATCAGGGTTCCGATCATACCGAACGCCGGCGCGTAGTAGCCGATCTTGTTGAATATGTCGACGCCGGACTGGTGGCGCATGTGCATGTGTTCAATGTCCGACTCCAGAATGTCCGCAATGGCCTCCAGATCGTATCCATCCACCGCCAGCTGAACGCCCGTGGCCAGAAACTTGTCGTTCGTCTGTTCCACCACCGCCTCCAATGCGAGGATGCCTTCTCGTTTGGCTTTCTGGGCCATATCCACAAACTGCGGAATCAGCACGGCGGACGACGCCGGCTGGCTCCGAATCGTGTTCACGGCAACTTTCATGATCCCCACCACCTCGCCGACGGTAAAATTGATCAGGGTGGATCCGGTTGCGCCGCCGAGTGTGATGAACACGCTCGGCAAATCATAGAAAGTCGAGAGAGGACTCCCGAGCAAGATTCCGAAGAGAATCATCCCAGCGCCCGCGGCGGCGCCCAATAAGGTTGCTATGTCCATCCTTAGACTACTCCTCTGCTAAGCACCGAGTGACAAGATTACCGCACTGAAGATATGTTGTCAAACAAAATAGTTACAAAATTTTTCAAAGTAATTCAGTTACATTCATTATATAGTGCAAATTTGACAAACATTTTCACTTTAATACTACTTCGGCGCGGAAATGTGAAGTCAATTGTGAGTTTCAGTCGGCAAGCATTCAATTCAGCTCTCAGCGGTCAGCCTTCAGACACAGACGCGTAACGCAAGATGCAGGCAGGATCGATCGGCGCCACGCGAGCGTCTTTCATTACGGCCCACGCCACGCGTCTTGCGTCGCTTTTTGATCCGAGGCTGACGGCTGATAGCTGACCGCTGAACGCTTTCATTTGACTTTTCCCCTTTCGCCACTACAATGCGACCTCCACATCACAATGCCGGGTATCAAGGTTCAACAAGGCGAGCCGCTCGAAGTCGCGCTGAAACGATTCAAGCGCCAGATCGAGCGCGCCGAGGTCTTGTCTGAAATCAAGCGGAGGGAGCATTACGACAAGCCCAGCGTCCGTCGAAAAAAGAAGAGCATCGCCGCACGCAAGAAGAGACATCGTCGGCGTCACCGCTCCTGAGCGCCCGCCCACCCTGCGTCCCGGCCCGACGAGGAGAAGGGTTCCTGTTCAAGGCCGGCTTTAGACCCCTTGGACCAGCAGCGAATTCTCGACCAGATTCTCAACCGACTCTCGCTTCCCGACCTCGTCCAGAAATACACGCCCCTCAAGCTCTCCGGTAGACAGCATTCGGGGCTCTGCCCCTTCCACTCGGAGAAGACACCCTCGTTCAGCGTCAGCGCCGAAAAAGGGCTTTACCACTGCTTCGGCTGCGGTGCCGGCGGTAATTTGTTCACCTTTTACATGCAGATGGAGCGGGTCACATTCCCCGAGGCCGTCAAAGAGCTCGCGAGGCGGGCGGGCGTGGAGATTCCATCCTCTCCCCAGGACGCCCGACGCGAAAGTCGGCGGGACGCGATGCGTCGGGCTCTGGGCGAGGCCCTGGCGTTCTTTCGGGAGAAGCTGTCCGACTCGCGGGAGGGATCGGCCACCCTCTCCTACCTGCGCGACCGCGGCCTGACGGAGGAAACCATCAACCGCTTCGAGGTCGGCTGGGCGCCGGCGGAGTGGGAATCGCTGGCCCAACATCTGCGGCGGAAGAAAATCGATCTCACACTGGCCGAAGCCTGCGGCCTCGTGCGAAAAAAAGCCTCCGGCCATTACGATTATTTCCGGGCTCGGATCATCTTCCCCATCCGGGATGCGCAAGGGCGACTCTCCGGCTTCGGCGGCCGGGTCCTTCCCGAAGCTCACGCCTCTCGCCCCTCGACCCCCACGACGGGGGAAGTGCCGCGGGAGGGCACCCTGAAGGAATCGATGGAATCGGGCAGGGTACTTCGCAGCCTCCCGGAGCGGCCGCCTCCCACCTCCCGGGCGGAGCCCAAGTATCTCAACTCGCCGGACAGCGAGGTGTTCCGCAAGGGCGAAATCCTCTTTGGCCTCCAGGCGGGGCGGGATTCGATCCTCAAGCAGGGTGAAGTCACCCTCGTAGAAGGGTACATGGACGCCATCAGCCTCCATCAAGCCGGTCTATCGAACACGGTGGCTCCACTCGGCACGGCGCTCACAACGATCCACATCCGGCTCCTCAAGCGTTTCTCACCCGCCTTTCGCATCCTCTTCGACCCCGACGAGGCCGGCGTCAAGGCGGCCCTCCGCTCACTCCCCCTGCTGTTGGCGGAAGGCATCCTCGCACGAGCCGTGCGACTGCCCGCGGGTCTGGACCCGGACGCCTTCGTTCGGGAGCGTGGCGCGGATGCCCTCCGAGCCCTATTCGCCTCGGATCAGGATCTCTTCGAAATGGCCATCGACGTGGTCCTCAAGGCCACTCCCCCAACCACGCCCCAGGGCAAGAAAGCGGCCGCGGACCGCCTCCTCGCCCTTCTTCGACCGGTAACAGATTCCATCATTCTCGACACTTATGTGCGGATGATCTCCCCCCGACTTGGGATTCGCGAGGATGCGCTTTGGCGTTCTCTCCCCCCGGCGGTTCAAGCGGGCACGGATCCTCGGCCCTCCCCCGTTCCACCCCGATCCATGCCGGGCGCCGGCCGTCTCGCCTCCCTTCGCGAAAAGCAGCGCGACCTCATGGAAAAGACCGCCCTCCAAGCCGCACTCGACGATCCCCGCCTCTGGTCCGTTCTCTTTCACGCCGGCCTTTTTTTCAAGGATCCGTGGCGCGCCAAGCTGATCGACACCGCCCATCGCCGGTTCGAAGGTCGGTCCCCGAGCCCCGAGGCGTTCGCAACGCTCTTCACCGAGAAGGACGATTGCGAGAATTTCAGCCGGCTCGCCTTGGAGCGACCTTCAGCGGTCACGGCATCGCCGGACGAGCGCCTGCACAACGCCCTCAACGGACTCTTTGACCTTGCCAAAAAGGAGAAATTGGTTTATGTAAGGAACCTTATTCAGAAAGCCGGCAAGCACAACGACGATGCAGAAATGAAGCGGCTATTGCTCGCGAAGAAGCGCGTCGAAAATTCGCAGCTCGAATGGCCGCTGGATCGAACGCCGGATCTTTTCGCGGAAAAGGAACCCGAGCCGTTGGACGGCCTTTCCGGGCGAGCATGACCATGGCAAAGAAAAAGAAAAAGGAAACACCGGCCAAGCCGAACGAGCAGAAGAACAAGAACGCCATGAAGGCGGTGATCCAGCGCGCCCGCGAAAAGGGCGGCTACATCACCGTGGACGAACTCATGGACTTCCTACCCATCGAAGATTTCACCACCGACCAATTGGACGACATCATCAGCGAACTCAGCGACAAAGGGCTCGAATTGGTGGATCCCCTGTCCCACCCGGCCGCTCCCAAGCCGCCCGTCGAAGGCGCTCCCGAAGGCCCCACCACCGCCCAACCGGCGGAAGACTACGACGACCTCGTTCGGAACGATCCCGTCCGCATGTACCTCAAAGAAATGGGCGCCATCCCGCTCCTGACGCGCGAAGGGGAAATCGAAATCGCAAAAAAGATCGAACGGGGCGAGGATGAGGTCCTCCGAGCCGTCATCGAATGCCCCATCACCTGCGAGGAATTCATCCGCATCGGACGGAAGCTCAAGGAGGGGAAGCTCAAGCTCCGGGATGTGATCAAGGACATCGACGACGAGGATCAGGAGATCGACGAGAAGGTGTACATGAAGCGGATCCTCCGGTGCACCGGAAAGATCGAGAACATTTACAAGACCAACAAGAAGGGGTACGACCGGCTGAGGAGACGCGGGCTCTCGGAGCGCACCCGCTCGAGACTGAAGTCCAAGGTCGACGCCAACAATGACAAGATCGTCCACCTGCTCAAGGAGATCCATCTGAACTGGAAGCAGGTGGGCCGGATCACCCAACAGCTCAAGGATCTCGTCGGACGGATCGACAAGGGCAAGGAAGAGCTCCAAGTCATGGAGAAAACCAAGAACATCCCCATCGACCAACTGGCCAAACAGCTCCGAAAAATCCGGCGGCTGCCCAAGAAAAGCCAGTTGGACAAACTGGGGGACCTTGGGCTTTACAGCATGGACGCGCTGATCGAATTGGAGAACCAGATCCATCGGGCACGCCGGCGGATCAAGCGCGTGGAAGCCGAGACGGAACTTTCGGCCGGACAGCTCGAACAAACCATCAACCGGATTGCGGATGGGGAGCACCGGGCGCGCACGGCCAAGAAGGATCTCATCCAGGCCAACCTTCGCCTCGTGGTCAGCATCGCCAAGAAATACACCAACCGCGGACTTTCCTTCCTGGACCTCATCCAGGAAGGCAACATCGGCTTGATGAAAGCGGTGGAGAAGTTCGACTACCGGAAGGGATACAAGTTCAGCACCTATGCCACGTGGTGGATCCGGCAATCGATCACCCGCGCCATCGCCGATCAGGCCCGCACCATCCGCATTCCCGTGCACATGATCGAGACCCTGAACAAGCTCATTCGGGTCTCCCGCCAGCTCGTTCAGGAAAAGGGTCGCGAACCGACACCGGACGAGATCGCGGAGAAGATGGACATGCCGGAAGACAAGGTGCGGAAGATCCTGAAGATCGCCAAGGAACCCGTCTCGCTTGAAACCCCGATCGGCGACGAGGAGGATACGCACCTCGGAGATTTCATCGAGGACCCCAAGATTCTCAGCCCGGAGCAGGCCTCGGAAAAGCGGGACATGCACGATCAGATTCAGCGGGCGCTCGGGCAGCTCACCCCGCGCGAGGAGCGTGTGCTCCGTCTGCGCTTCGGCCTGGGGGTGGACTCGGACCACACGCTCGAAGAAGTGGGGCGGGACTTCCAGGTGACCCGCGAGCGCATCCGCCAGATCGAAGCGAAGGCCCTCCGCAAACTTCGCCATCCCACCCGGAGCCGAAAATTGAAAACCTTCAGCCAGGAATGAGCGCGAATCCAGAGGGTCCCGTAGCTCAACGGTTAAAGCGGCCGCCTTATAAGCGGCTGATCCTGGTTCGACTCCAGGCGGGACCACGTGACATGCGGTCCATCCTGGACCGCTTCCTTTCGTGGCCCCATGGCCTTCCTGGCATGGGACCAGCCATGGAGGGTGCGGTACTTGGCGCAATACGGCAGGCAGGAAGCCTGCCCTTCCAACGCCAAGTGCCAGCCTTGGACACCACATCCCCCGCATGAAGAACATCCGCGCCCAGATCGAAATCCTCCTTCAGCTTCAGGAAGTGGACGTCAGGATCCAGCAAATGCGCGATGCAAAAGAACGGATCCCCCGCGAGCTCGATATCAACCGGAGCGAGCTGGAGCTCTGTTCCCAGACCACCGAAGACGCCAGGCAGGCTCTTGCGAAACACGAGGCGGAACAGAAAGCCATCGAGCACGAGATCCAGCTTGAGAAGGAACAGATTCAACGCTACGAAGAGCGCGTCAGCCAGATCAAGACGAACAAGGAATATCAGGCCATGCTGAAGGAGATCTCGGTCGCGAAAAAAATGAAAGAGGAAAGCGAGGATGAACTTCTGAAAACCATGATGCTCCTCGATGAAAGCCGTCGCCTGGTGACCCAAAGACAGGGCGAGTCGGCCGGAAAAGAAAAGGAGTTCAAAGAGAAGGAAGCGGAACTTCTGCGAAAGCTGGCCGAAGTGGACAAGGATATCAATGGCGTCGTGGACGGTCGGAACCGGCTGGCCGCCCAGGTCGATCGATCGCTCCTTCAGAAGTACGACATGATCCGGCAGAAACGGGAAGGCATCGCGGTCTCAAAAGCAGCCAACGAACTCTGCCTCGCCTGTCATCGGAACATCCCCCCCCAGCTCTACAACGAGATTCTGAAGGACGACACGCTGATCGCGTGTCCCAACTGCCAGCGGATCCTGTATTACGAAGGGCCCTCTGAGGCGGCCCCATCCAAAGCGGCCTCACAGGCTTAAGTGGCCGACCTCCCCACATCCGCCGCCCCACCCGCGCCCGACCTGATCATCTACGTGGACGGGGCATCGCGGGGCAACCCTGGACCCGCCGGGGGGGGGGCCGTCCTCAAGGACGCCGCCGGAAAAACGACGCAGGAAATTGTCCTCCCGTTGGGGAAAACCACCAACAACGTGGCCGAGTACAGCGCGCTGATTGCCGCCCTTGAACAGGCCCAAATTCGAAAGGCCAAGCGGATCAAGGTCTTCTCGGATTCGCTTCTCATGGTGAACCAGGTCACGGGCATCTATCGCGTACGGCACCCTCGAATCCTCCCACTCTGGGACAAGATCCAATCGCTCCTTCGCCCTTTCGAGTGGGAAATCGTACACATCCCCCGGAAGGCGAATCAAGAGGCGGATCGCCTCGCCAACATGGCCGCCGCCCGCAGCGAAGCGGGCGAAAAGCCTTCCACCCCCGTCCCGGCGTAGCGCAAGAAAACGGCGGGGACCCCCCGCCTCTCAGCGGAGAGCCCCCAATCCTTCGGGCAACCTGTAAGCCGGATTCTGTCGGCAGGAGCCGACACCCTGAGCAAGCCATGGATGGCGTGTCGAAGGGTCTGCATCCTGCCCGGTGATCATTCCTCTAATGCGTCCTACCCGCCCCGCCTCTCCCCGCCAGCCGGCGGGAAAACTTGAGCGGGCCGCTCTTCCCCCCCACCCCTTCTGAAATCTGAGATTAAGAATCTCAAATTCCCCAAGGGGTGGGGGGAGCGGGGCATGCTTGGACTTGCTCCGGGCGGAGTTTACCGCGTTTCACGTCACCCCGCCCTTTCCTAGAACAGCCTGCACGCTTGTGCGGCCGCCACTTCCTGTGTCCCAAACGTCTTCCTGACCTCAATCCTTAGCCCGCACGCTGATTCCAAGAAAGGGCGGGGCTACTCGTCTCTGTGGCACTATTCGTCGAGCCGATCCCGCTCCTAAGCGGGGAGCCCGCCTCCGTTTGACACGGAGCACCCTGCCCTGCGGAGTCCGGACTTTCCTCCCCCCCCGAATCGTGAACCCGTGACCCGGTGAGCCCGAGGTTCCGACCACCGACTGCGGCCGGCTTTCGGGGTCACGGCTCACGGGGCCACGATCGGGGAGAGCGATCACCCAGTTACCCGCCTCAAGTGTAGCACGCTTTCATTGACTTTCGATGGGGCCGCCGATAGCATCGCCGAATGCCCAAATCCCGGGACCCGGCCTCAACCAAGCCTCGGAGAATTCGCTTCGCTTCCGCTTCAACGGATCCCCTGATCGACACCATTCAGAAACTGACCCGGCTGATGGAAGGTACAGATCTGGTGGAATTGGATGTCCGCCGGGGCGAGCTCCGCATCCGGATCCGAAAGGCGGGGGCGGCCCAAGCCGTGGTCGTGCAGGCTCCGGCGACACCTCTTGCGTCGACCGTTCCCTCCGCCGGGCCCGCCGCGACATCCCCCCTTCCCGCCCGCCTTGAGATCGAACCCGGCCAGATTCTCGTCACCTCGCCGTTCGTCGGGACTTTCTATCGCGCCCCCTCCCCCAACGCCAAACCCTTTGTGGAGGCGGGAGAGAAGATCAAAAAGGGGCAGACGCTCTGCATCGTTGAGGCGATGAAACTCATGAACGAGGTGGAGGCCGAAGTAGACGGAGAGATCGTCTCGATCTTGAGAGAAAACGGTGCCACCGTCGAATTCGGGGAGCCCCTCATGATCATCAAGCGGGGCTGACCCAACGCCTGGTCATCTGCCCCAACGGCGGGTAGCCTGCCTCATCCAGAATGTTTGAGAAAGTCCTGATCGCCAACCGGGGTGAAATTGCGTTGCGAGTGCTCCGCGCCTGCCGCGAGCTTCGCGTGAAGACCGTGATGGTCTACTCGGAAGCCGACCGGGACTCCGTTCCGGTTCTTCTGGCTGATGAAAAAGTCTGCATCGGCCCCCCGGACCCGCCCCACTCCTATCTCTCGGCACTTCCGATTCTTGCCGCGTGCCAGATTAAAAAGGCGAACGCGGTACATCCCGGCTACGGATTCCTGGCAGAGAACAGCGCGTTTGCAGAAGTCTGTGAAAGTTACGGAATCACATTCATCGGTCCCTCTCCGGAGACCATGTCCATGCTGGGCGACAAGATCCAGGCCAAGAAGGCCGCCGCGAGGGCCGGCGTTCCCACCGTGCCGGGCACGGACGGGAAACTGGTGGATGACCAGGAAGCCCTCCGATGGGCCGGCCGGGTCGGCTACCCCGTGATCCTGAAGGCCAAGGCCGGAGGGGGGGGCCGGGGGATGGCCATCATCCGCTCGCCGGAAGCCCTGGCAACCTCCTTCGCCAAGGCGCACCAGGAGGCCCAAAACGCGTTCGGCGACGGCGACCTCTATCTGGAGAAATATCTGGAGCGACCCCGGCACATCGAAGTCCAGATTCTCGGGACGGGGAGCGCAGGGATCCTCCATCTCTTCGAGCGCGATTGCTCGCTCCAGCGCCGCCACCAGAAGGTCATCGAAGAAGCCCCTTCTCCCAGTCTTTCGCCGGAGTTGAAGAACCAGATCACGCAGGCCGCGGTCGCCGTGGCCCGCGAGGCCAAGTACGTCAATGCCGGAACGGTGGAGTTCCTGGTGGACGCCTCAGGCCGATTCTATTTCATTGAGGCCAATACGCGGCTCCAAGTGGAGCATCCGGTGACAGAAAGCATCACGGGGAGGGACCTCGTGCAGGCGCAGATCCGCATCGCCGCGCGCGAGCGCGTGGGGTTCGGCCAGAACGACTTGAAGGTGGATGGACACAGCATCGAATGCCGGATCAACGCCGAGGACCCCGTGACCTTTGCGCCCTGCCCGGGAACGATCGCGTACCTCCATCTCCCCGGAGGCCCCCACGTGCGTGTGGACACCGCTGTCACCGCCAACACGGTTATTTGGCCTCACTACGACCCGCTCGTCGCCAAGATCATCACGCACGCGCCCACGCGCCCGGAGGCCATCAACATCATGAAACGGGCGTTGTCCGAAACCGTGATCGTCGGGATCAAGACCAATATCCCCTTCCTGCTCGAACTCCTGGACACGCGCGAGTTCCGCTCCGGAGAGTTCGACACCACCTTCATCGACCAACTCCGCGCCCGCCGCGGCTGAGCGGCTTCCGTTTCAGAAACGGGAAGATCCGGAGGTGTGTGCGTCGTGGACCTTGCGACCTATGGTTTCACGCGAGTTCGTGGGATCGACTCGTTGAGGATACGCTGAAACTCCATCGGTGATACGATGGGAATGCCCTCAACCTGCTTCAAAGTCAGTAGGTCCTTCTTATCACCCGTCACAAGGTAGTCTGCTCTTCCCGCCACCGCCGCTTCCAAGATACGGTTGTCGGAATCTTTTCTCCTGACAAGACTCAGGCGGATGAGAGGGGCGACCAACTCGAAGCGCGCCCGGAGTCGATTCAGCCTGATTTCGACGTTCTGCCTGGGGATAAGAAATTTCTCCAACCAAACGCGGCGCAACTCCTCCAAAACGGATTCACTCAGTACAAGGGTGAAGGCGCGTCTTCTCGCGGCCCGATAAAGGCGGTAGGGAATCCCTTTTCGATTCAGAAACGCAGAGATCAGAACGTTTGTGTCAAGGACGGCCCGGAGCCGTCCTGAAGGATCATTCTCGGATGGAATCGATCAACCTTTCAATGTCTCCCTCAGTGCGGATTCGAAGTCTCCGCGCGCCATGCCGGGCGAGCCGGATGAATTCGGCTTCCTCCTTCTCTTCCAAATATCCCTCTACGTAGCGCCGGATGGCCTCAGAAACGAGGGCTCCGGCGGGCTTGCCCTTTTCCTCCGCAATCTTGGACAGGAGAGCTTGAAAACGCCTCTGGACAATGACCTTCATCTCTCTCCTTGCTTTCATAAACACACTCTATCCTACTCCCAGAACGGCGGCAACATCGCCACCCGGGACAGAAGCACTACGCTACGCCGTCGGCTCGCACTTTCTGCGCTATCGCGGGCATCCATGCCCGCCTGAGAGGTTGAAAGTGCGATCCGCGTCACGCGGAATCGCCGTTCTCTTCTTCGTCCTTTTCGGCCAGCTTGGCAACGGCGGCGACGGTTTCGCCTTCTTCGAGGGAGATGACCTTGACGCCTTGCGTGCCCCGGCTCGTAACGCGGATGTCCTTCACGGGAACCCGCAGCACCGTTCCTTTGTTGGTGATGATCATGAGGTCGTCCTCATCCGTGACCACGCGGATATCCACGACGCCGCCGGTCCGATCGGTGATGTTGATATTGATGACGCCGGAGCCGCCGCGCGTTTGGAGCCGATAGTCTTCCAGCATCGACCGCTTTCCGAAACCTTTTTGGGCGACGGTCAACACGGTACTCTTGGCCTCCTTCGTGACGGCCATACCGAGCACCTTGGCCCCCTTCGGAAGGTTAAAGCCTTTCACCCCCGCCGCGGCCCGTCCCATCGGGCGGACGTCTTCTTCATTGAACCGGATCGCCTTACCCTGGTCCGAGGCCAGGATGATCTCATGCTTGCCGTCCGTAATCTGGGCGCCCACAAGCGAATCCTTGTCCTTCAGGTTCAGCGCAATGATGCCACGCGACATGGGGTTCGAGAACGCCCGGAGTTCGGTCTTCTTGATGACGCCGTTCTGAGTCGCAAGAAACACAAACTTGTCCTCGTCGAAATTGCGGACGTTCACGACACTCTGAACGCGCTCTCCCGGCTGGAAACTCACGAGGCTGACAAAGGGCGTTCCCCTCGTGGCGCGGCCGGCCTGCGGGATCTTGTGGACCTTGAGCCAGTACACGCGCCCTTGGTCGGTGAAGATCAAGAGATAGTCCTTCGTAGACGCCACAAACAGATCGGCTACGAAATCCTCTTCCCTCGTCTTCATGCCGATCTTGCCTCGACCGCCCCGCTTCTGCGCGCGGTAGATCGAGACAGGATTCCGCTTGATGTAGCCCTGGTGGGAAATCGTGACAACCATGTCCTCTTCCACGATGAGATCGTCGAACGAAACCTCTTCGACCTTCTCCAGGATCTCCGTGCGTCGGTCGTCCCCAAAGGTGTCCCGCACCTTGATCAATTCCTCGCGCACGAGGTTCATGATCAGCTTCTCGCTCGACAGAATTTCCTTCAATCGGTTGATCTCCTTGATGGTCTCCTTGTACTCGTTCAGGAGTTTCTCGCGCTCGAGCTGGGTGAGCCGCTGAAGCCGCATGTCCAGGATCGCCTGCGCCTGGACCAGGGTGAGCTTGAACTTCGTCATGAGGCCGTTGCGCGCCTCCTCGGCATCCTGGCTGGCTCGAATCAACTTGATCACCGCGTCCAGATGGTCGACGCAAATCTTCAGTCCTTCGAGAATGTGCGCCCGCTCCTCCGCCTTGCGGAGATCGAAGAGGCACCGGCGCGTGACCATCTCCTTCCGGAAATCGAGGAAATTCGTCAGGAGGCTCCTTAGATTGACGGTTTCCGGACGGCCCTTGACGAGAGCCACCATCATGATGTTGTAGCTGATCTCCAACCCGGCGCTGTGGAAGAGTTGGTTCATGAGCGTCTTTCCGGGCACGTCCCGCTTCAGCTCGATGACCATGCGAATCCCGTCGCGGTCCGACTCGTCCCGAAGGTCCGCCACGCCCTCGATCTTCTTGTTGGTGATGAGGTGGCCGATGTTCTCGAGGATCTTCGCCTTGTTGGCCTGATAGGGGATCTGCGTGACCACGATGCTCTCTCGTCCGGCTTTTTCCTGCTTCTCGATGTGGACCTTGGCGCGGATGCGGATTTTTCCCCGCCCCGTTTCATACGCCTCTTTGAGCCCTTCCAGACCGTGGATGATCCCCGCCGTGGGGAAATCGGGACCCTTCACGAACTTCCGCAGGTCCTTCACTTCCGCCTCGGGGTGCGCGATCAAATGAACGAGGGCCTCCGTCACTTCCCTCAGGTTGTGCGGTGGGATTTCGGTGGCCATGCCGACGGCGATGCCGGTGGACCCGTTCACCAGCAGGTTCGGAATGCGCGCCGGGAGCAGCTTCGGTTCCTTGAGTGAACCGTCGTAGTTCGGCCCGAAATCGACGGTCTCCTTTTCGATGTCCTCCAGGAGCTCCTCGGCGATCCGCGCCATCCGGATTTCGGTGTATCGCATGGCCGCCGGCGGATCTCCGTCGAGCGACCCGAAATTGCCCTGGCCGTCGACGAGCGGATAGCGGAACGAAAAATCCTGCGCCATGCGCACAATCGTGTCGTACACGGCCACGTCCCCGTGGGGATGGTACTTACCGATGACATCGCCGACGATGCGGGCCGATTTCTTGTAGGCCTTGTTGTGGAGATTTCCGAGCTCGTACATCGCGTAAAGAACTCTTCGATGCACGGGTTTGAGACCGTCGCGAACGTCGGGGAGCGCGCGGCTGACGATGACGCTCATCGAGTAGTCGAGGAACGACCTCCTTAGTTCGTCTTCGAACCGGATCGGGAGTATCGCCGTAGGTGTCTCTTCCATGATCTAGTCCCGCTCAGTTCCTTTCGCCCAGGAAAGCGGACAATTGCCGGTTGAAATCATCCGGGTATTCCAGCATGGGACAGTGCCCGCAGGAAGGGAAAACGGTCAGGCGGGCATGGGGAAGCTCTTTCTGAAAAACGTGTGCGTTCTCAATCGGGAGCAGCGCGTCGTGATCCCCCCATGCGATCCAGGTTCGAGCTTCGATCTGACGAAGGCGCGCCCGAACGGGCGTCAAGAGCGCATTTTGGGCCGAGGACATGAAAGCATGGGCCCGGTTTCCGAAATCCGAACCGAAGAACTCCTGGAGGGCGTGCCGGACCATCTTCTCCAGGACCGGCGGCTCGGTGTAGAAGATGAGCCTCCGAATATAGTCGCGTACAACCTGCTCCCGCTTCTTGGAATCCTTCTCCACGCCCGAGGCCACGGCGAAGACCTGCGCGAGAAAGTCCGCCGCTCCGGGAGGCTGCGAAGTACCCTGCCCGATTCCATAGATTCCTTCAGGGTGCCCTCTCGCGGCACTTCCTCCCTCCTGGAGGTCGCCAAACAGAAGCTTCTCCGGGAAGATGTTGACCCCGGCCGCATCGACCAGCGTGAGACTGGAGATCCTCAGAGGATGGGCCAGGGCAAAAGCTTCGGAAATCATCCCTCCCATCGAATTGCCCACAAGGTGGACCCGCTCGATGCCCAACTTCTCCAGCAGCCCTTTCACCGTCGCGACAAAGAAATCCATGGAATATTCCCGGCGGGGCTTTTCAGAATGGCCGAAGCCCGGCAAATCGAGCGCCACCACGCGGCGGCCGCGCGCGAAATAGGGGACATTCAGTTCCCAGTTCTCCTTGTAGCCGCCGAGACCGTGGACAAAGAGGACGGGTTCCCCCTGGCCCTCATCCAGGTAGCAGATATCGGCTCCATCGAGTCGAATGTGTTTTTCTTCCACGGCAAGTGTCCTAGCAGAAAACGGCCTGCAATCCTATTGCAACCGGATCCGGCCGACCCACTCGATCAGCGGGCGCCAGTAGAGGCCGAGGGCCAGGGTCAGGCCGGCGAGCGCCCAGAGGGAACCTTTTTGAACCGGCGAAATCGCCACCTCCACCGGCTCCTTGGGTTGGACGAGAAACATCATCTTGACGATCCGCGCATAGTACACCAACGAGAGCACCGTGTTGAGCGCCCCGAGAACGGCGAGCAGGTAGTACCCTTGATGGATCACCGCGGCAAACAGGTACACCTTCCCGATGAAGCCGCTTGTCGGCGGCAGGCCGGTGAGCGCAAATAGAAAGATCACGAAGCCGACCGCAAGGAGACTTCCCGAGGGCACCCAGCCAAGCCCCTCCAGCGCTTTCAGCGTCATGTCGCCCCGCGCATTCCCCACAACGATCACCACGAGAAAGGCGCCGACATTCATGATGAGGTAAACGACGAGGTAGAAGAGGATCGCCGTCACTCCCTCTTGGCTCGCCGCCGCCAATCCCATGAGCATGTAGCCCGCGTGCGCAATGCTCGAATAAGCGAGGAGACGCTTGAGGTCGGTCTGCTGAATCGCAAGCAGGTTTCCCACCGTCATCGTAGCGACGGACAGGACGGCCATGAGCGCGCGCCAATCGGTCACCCCCGCCGCTTCGGAACCGACGGGAAAGGCCGTAAGGACAAACCGGACCAGCACAGCGAAGCCCGCCGCCTTCGGTCCGACCGAAAAAAGCGCCGTGATCGGCGTGGGTGCCCCTTCGTAAACGTCCGGCGACCACATATGAAAAGGCACGGCGGCAATTTTGAAGCCCATTCCCGCCACGATCAGGCCCAGGGCCGCCATCAAGGGGAGCGTCGGGATGGGTCCGGAGCCCAGGGCCGCGGACAATTCGGGGAGTTTGAGCGTGCCCGTGAGCGCGAACAGGTAGGAGAACCCAAGAATCATCGTGCCGGAGGCGGCCGCGCCGTAGAGAGCGTACTTGAGAGCCGCTTCGGCGGACCAGCGATTTTTCCTCAGGAAGCCGGTCAGGATGTAGGACGTCAAGCTGATGAACTCGAAGGCGAGGTAGATCGAAACGAGGTGAACACTCGCCGGGAGAACGCACAGGGCGAGGGCCAGGGCCAGGAGGAGAGAGTAGTATTCGGCGCGGGCGACAGATTCCATCTCGCGGCAATGGACGGACAAGAGGACCGTCAATCCCACGGCCAGAATGCCAACGACCTTGAAGAAGAGCGTGAAACTGTCCATTCGCAAATGGCCTTCAAACAGATCCATGGGGATTCCCGAATTCCACTGTCTCAAGACGAGAATAAAGGCAGTGGCGAGGGCCGCCAGCGCAACCCCCGGCGCGAGCGCGGTGCGTTTCGATCCCAGACCGAGGAAAAACGAGAGCAGGGCGGCCGTTCCAAGAATGAGTTCGGGACCCAGTTGCCTGAGGCTCTGAACGTTGTCGAGAGTGGTCACTTTTTCGATCCGCCGGGGTGTCCATACCAAGTTGCACCCCATTTCGCAACGGAGAAGAGGCGAAATGTTTCTTTTTGGATCTCCCCGGGAATTCCCATGCTGGATTTTCACGGTTTGCCCCGCTACTATGAACGGGTGACGGACTTGCTGAAGCCGGGGAACACGCCCGATGCAAAGGCCCCATCGCAAAACCCATCGTCGTCCCCGCAGCCCGGCGGAGGGGGCGCGGCCCCTGAGGTCAACCTTTCAACCCAAGTGGATGAGGCGTTTGGTCTCGATCCGATCACCGTCACCGTCTCCACCGACGACATCGAGGCGTACATCTCCATCAAGAAGGATCCGGACTTGATGAAGGACCTCTCAAAGGACGACGTCCTCGACAAGCTGAAGGAGGCTCGCGTCGCCCATGGAATCGACCAGACCGTTCTGGAAGAGGTGGTCAAGCTCGCCCGCGAGGGTCAGGAGGTCAACAACCGCCTGATCGCCAAGGGGGAATTGCCTGAAGACGGCAAGGACGCCCTGGTCAACATGGAGATGGATTTCGATCCGGTCGCCGGCATCGTCAACGATGAATCGGGGAAAATCGATTTCCGCGAACGGAACCTCGTCAAGTCGGTGGGACAGGGATTCGTCATCGCCACCAAGACCATGCCGACGGCCGGGAAAGACGGCCGAAGCGTGACGGGTTCGGTGCTCAAGGCCCGCAAAGGCCAGGATAAGAAATTCACCGCCGGGAAGAACATCGAGGTCCTGGAAGAAAACGGCGTATTCAAATACGTCTCGCTCGTCAACGGCCGGCCGGTCAATCTCGGCAATCTGATCGAAGTTCAGCCCGCCGTGCAGATCAAGGGCGACCTCGACTATTCCGTAGGCAACATCCGAGCGAAGGGGCCGGTCATCATCGAAGGCCGCGTGGCTGCAGGATTTACGATTGAGGCGGAAGGAGACGTGGAGGTCGGCGACTTCGTCGAAGCCTCCACCATCAAGGCCAAAGGGAGCATTATCCTGAAGGGTGGAATCAAGGGTGCCGGGAAAGGCTACATCTACTCAGAGGCGAATGTGATCGCCAAGTACATCGAAAGGTCCAAGGTCGAAGCCAAGGGAGACGTGCTGGTGGCCAACGACATTCTGGACAGCCATGTCCTCTGCGGCGGTTCCGTCAAGGTCGTCACCGGAAAAGGGTCGATCATGGGCGGATTCATTTCGGCCACCAAGGGGGTGGTCGCGAAGCGGATCGGATCGGGCCAGATGACCAGCGTGACCACCGTCATCGAGGCGGGGATCGACTATTTCGTGGAACGCGGAATCGCGGAGTTGGAACGCGTCATCGAACAGCTCCAAGTCAAGGTCGACGCCGTGGAGGCCCGCTTCGCCAAGGATCTTCTGTCCCAGGGCGATGCGGCCGTGAGCAAATTCACCGGATACCAGCAACGCCTCTTTCTGAAAGCGGCGAAAACGTGGAAGGACCTGCTGGCCGAAAAACAGAAACACATCGACAAGCGTGTGGCCCTCATGGGCAACCGGGACACCGTGATTTCGGCGACCGTGGACGTCCTCGAAGAGATCGAGCCGAGGGTCGAGCTCCGCCTCGGTCATGCCAAGCTCGTCACCGACGATGCGCTCAGACAAGTGAAATTTGTTGAAGATCCCAAGAAGCATGTCATTATATCCCGGTTCAGAGGAACCGTAACCGCGTGAAACGACTTATCGCACTCGCAACGCTCCTGGCCTTCGGCGCTGCTCCCGCCCGCTCCCGGGCGGACACGATGAGCGTCTTCGGCGTCGGTTCGCGGGCCATCGGCCTCGGCGGGGCCTACACGGCGCTGAGCGATGACTTTTCCGGAGTCTACTACAATCCCGGCGCACTGACCCAGATCGAGAAGGCCCACGTTGGACTGAGCTACTACAGTTCCACGCCCAACCTGAAATTCAATTCGCGGGAGATCGAATACAAGCAGCGACCGGAGGGCTTTCTCCTCGGCGGGACTCAGACGTTTGTGCAACAGCAGCGATTCCGGTTGGCGTTCGGCTTCCTCGTCAATCTGCCCACCTCCGGAATCATTCTCGTCAAGATGCCGCAGCGCACAGAGGAACATTATCCCCGCTACTTGAACATCAACCGGATCTTCGCCGGACTTGCCCTGGCCGGGAAGGTGGGAAAGTTCTTCAGCGTGGGCGTGGCCGTGCACCAGTTTGCCAAGTTCGGGGGACCGATCGCCGCGACGGTTCCCATCCAGTCCGGCACACGCGATCCCAACAGCCCGCACTACAATCGCGTAGCCGACGACAATTTTCAGATCGATCTCAACTACTCCATCGCCCCGGCTCTCGGCATCCAACTGTATCCTTCGAAGCACTGGCGGCTCGGAATCGCCTGGCGGGATGAGATCTATCTGGGCATCGACAGCCCCGTAAAGACGGACATCGGAATTCCGCTCACGTCGGCCTTGAAGCCACCGGAGGGCGAGGAATCGGCCATTCCATCCTCCCTTCTGAGCGGCCTCCCCTCAACGTTGGAAGTCAATCTCCCGGTGAAAGGGAAAACATTCTACGAACCTGAACAGCTCGCCGCGGGATTCGCCTTCCAAACCACCCAGGTACTGGTAGCCGGCGACGTAACCTACTACCAATACAAGGCCTACCCGCCGACCATTCTCGTTCTTGGGCAGCCGGAATTACCACCCGGCCCGGGAATCGATCTCCTCAAAGTCATCGATCCCTACGTGGCCGGACCCCCGATCGAGTTTCATTTCAAGAATACCTTGGTGCCCCGCGTCGGTTTCGAGTATCGGCCCGCCCCGGCGTGGGCCTTGCGAACGGGGTACTCCTTCGAGCCTTCACCGGCCCCCAAACAGTCGGGTGAGACGAACGTGCTCTGGCCGGATGAGCATGTCATGGCCATCGGTCTGGGGGTACATGTCCTCGACCTGTTCGCGCCGGACCAGAAACTGCGCCTTGATCTCCACGGACAACTCCGGGTGCTTCCCGCATGGAGGAATAACAAGAGCCGGTCGGAACTCATCGCCAGCTCGATGGGACTCAAAGGCATGAGCGCCGCCGATTTGGAAAAGGAAGAGAACCAGGACGACATCGAAAAGGCCCTCGAGAATAATCCGGGCTACCCCTCGTTCACAGCGAAGGGGATCATCCTGGCCTCGGGTCTGACGATTTCCTTCTTCTACTAAGCCACGATGCCGGATACCCCCGATCAGGGTCTCGATTTCATCCTGGGTGAGGGGGAGACGTACTCGGCGGCCGTCAAGGCCGGTCTCAAGCAGATCAACCTCCCCCGCGATCAGGTCGACATCCAACTCGTTGCCGAGCCGCACGGAGCGGGTGAGAAGTTCGTCGTCAAGGTCGCGCCAAAATCCACCCGGACGGCCGCGCCCGAGACCGAGAAAGCCGCGACGCCTGCCGCCGCTCCGCGATCTTCGGAACCCATCGCGTTGAACGTGAGCGACGACGGTTATCAGGCCTACCTCTCGTTTTCTCCGCAGGCGGCCGCAGGCAAGCTGGGCCGCGATCAGGTCGCCGCTGCCTTGAAGGCAAGAAGCGTGACCTTCGGGATCGACCAGAAAGCCCTCCAGGACGCAATTTCAAGAATCGAGCAGGGCGTCGGATTCGAGGGCCTCCTCCTGGCCGTCGGCCAGAGGGCCAAAGCGGGGCGGGACGCCGAGATCGAATTCAAAATCGACATTTCGGCCTCCTCCGCGGGCCGAGTGAATGAGAAGACCGGAAACATCGATTTCAAGGAGAGAGATTTTCTGAAGAGCGTGCGCGGGGGGGACCTTCTCGCTATTCGCCGGCCGCCTGTTCAGGCCGTGGACGGGCGGAAGGTCAACGGCGAGGCCGTCAAGATGGAAAAAGCGAAGGACTCGAAACTCGTTGCCGGCAAGGGCGTGGTGGTGAGTCCGAAGGATGATGGGACCGTGGAGTACCGAGCCAAGGAGGACGGAACGCCAACGCACCACGCCGATCGGATCGAGGTGACCCAGACCGCGGTCATCGAGGGGGACGTCAACTACAGCACGGGCAACATCCGCTCCAAGGGTTCGGTCCACGTTCGCGGAAGTGTCAGCGCCGGATTCGAAGTTCATGCGGAGGGCGACATCCTGGTCGAGGGAACCGTAGAGGGGGGAAAGATTCACGCAGGCGGCAACGTCGTTCTTAAGAGCGGGGTCAAGGGGGGAGACAAGGGTGAAATCATCGCCGAGGGAGACGTATCCGCCATGTACGTCGAGCGGGCCCGCGTGGAATCCCGGGGAAACGTGGAGGTCAAGAACGTTATCCTTGAGTCCAAGATCGTGGCCGGAGGGTGGGTCCGGGCGATCGGAGGGAAGGGCGAAATCATGGGCGGTTTGATCCAGGCGGTCCAAGGCATCGAGGCCAAGAAGATCGGGAGCGATTTCTCATCTTCCACGGCCATTGAGGTGGGGCGGGATTTTTTTCTTGAACGGGATCTCCAGGAAAAACAGGCCCAGATGAACTCCATCAAGGCCCAACTCGAGCGCATCCAATCCAGCATGCCCCTTCCCATCCTCCAGTCGGGCGATCTGTCCAAGGTGCCCGAGGCCAAGCGCCCCGCCATTCAGAAGATTATCGAGGCCTGGAGGAACTTGAAGGAAACGGAACGCCCCCTCGCGGAGGCGCTCGCGGAGCTGGACAGCAAGAAAGTCGACACCTCGAAGTGCAGCGTGCTCGTTCGTGAGATGCTCTATCCCCGCGTCACCGTCACCATCGGAACGACCAAGCAGATCACCGACCGCGAAAGCCGAAACGTGCGCCTGATGGAGGATCGCGCGAAGAAAGAGATCAAGTACATGACGCGCTGACGCGAGTCGGCGATCATGTCCCCCCTGCCCCGCTCCCCTCTCCGCGACCGAATCAAAGCACGCGCCCAGGAACTCGGATTCGACCTCGTGGGGATCGCCCGCGCCGATGCGTTGACGCCCGAGGCCGATCGGCTTCGCGCCTGGCTCGAGGCCGGCCGTCAGGGGCAGATGACTTGGTTGGACCGAACGGCGGAGAAACGCGGCGATCCGGCACGGGTCCTCCCCCGCGCCCGTTCCATCATCAGCCTCGCCATGAACTATTCTCATCCCGATGCCTGCACGGGGGCCTACCACATCTCAAAGTATGCCCAAGGGACGGACTATCATCGCGTGCTGGGCCCCAAGATTGACGATCTGTGCGCCTGGCTCCGCGAGCAGGAACCCCAATCCACCTCGCTCGGCTACGTCGATACCGGCCCTGTGTTGGAAAAGGCGTGGGCGCAGCGGGCAGGGCTTGGATGGATCGGCAAGCATTCGAACTTGATCAACCCCGAGATCGGCTCCTGGATTCTGTTGGGGGCGGTGCTAACCACCATCGACTTGGACCCCGATCCACCCGGGGAAGACGCCTGTGGGCACTGCACGCTGTGCATCGACGCCTGCCCCACCGGGGCCATCGTCGAGCCGTACGTGGTCGACTCCAATCGCTGCATCTCCTATCTCACCATCGAGCACCGGGGCGAGATCGAGGCGGGGCTCCGGGAAAAGATGGGGACTCACATCTTCGGGTGCGACATCTGCCAGGATGTATGCCCGTGGAACACTCGGGCGCCCCGTGGCCGGGAATCCGCCTTTTCGGACGCGCCGATGGAATGGAGCGACGTTGCTCTGGAGAACCTTGACGAGGCAGGTTTCTCCAAGATCTTCCGGACCAGTGCGGTTAAACGGCCGAAATGGGAGGGATTCAGGCGGAATCTGGACATTGCCCGGCGGAGCCTCAAGGCCGCAGGCTAAAGCCTGCGCCTACCCTTGGCTTCCCTCGATGCTAACTGTTTTGGTAGCCGCGGGCTTCAGCCCGCGCCGCGCCGCTACTCCAGCGTGATGTCGGCCTCCCTGACCCATCCGGTCTTCCCGCTGGGGAGGCGGATCGATATCCAATCCCCGTCCCGCGCCACAAAGCGAAACCGCCGTCCCTTTTTCGCACGCGCCACGGCCTTGCCCTCCTTCGCGTCATAGACCAGGGCAAACGGCTCTTTCGCCGTGGTGACCCAGGACGGCGCCGCCGCCGGCTTCGGGAGCTGAACGGGGAGCTTGACGTTTCCACTCAGAATGATGAATTCCACCCGGCGGTTCTGCGCCCGCCCCCGCTCGGTGGTGTTGTCGGCAATGGGAAACTGAGGCCCCAGTCCCACCGCCACAAGCCGGTCCGCAGCCACGCCCTTTCCGATGAGGTACCGCATCACCGACTCCGCGCGCGCCTGAGAAAGTTTCATGTTGATTTGGAACCCGCCCACATTGTCCGTGTGCCCTTCGACCCGGACCTTGAACTCCTTTCGATCGACAAGAATCTGCGAGACATCGTCGAGCACGGGGAAAGAGATCGGCTTGATGATGTTTCTGCCCGTTTCGAAGTGAATCGTCTGGAGAATTTCGATCTTGTTCTCGGTGACTTTTGCGAGTTTCGGCTCGGGCTTGGGCTGGAGGACGAAATTGAATTCGAAGGATTCGCCCGCCTTCAGCGCCGCGGCCTGATCCGTCGAAGGGAGAAAGCCGGGGGCCTGCGCGTGGACCTTGAATTCCCCTTCCGGCAAAGAGGCGGAGTACACGCCCGTTGCGGGGTCCGTGGAGAAGGTCGACGGCACCTTTTCCTTTGCCTTCAAAAAATGGACCACGCCCTGGACGGGGTGGCCCGTCGGATCGGTCAATCGACCGGTGACCGTGGCGATGGTAAAGACTTTCTTGAGTTCGACTTGGACTTCGGTGTTCTGATTGGCCTTCACCTCGGCATCCAAGCTCACATTTTCGTATCCGGGATGGGAAACCACGAGCGTGTACGGCCCCGGCTTGAGCTTCTCGATCTCGAACTCTCCAGAGTCACGGTTCGAGGCGATATTGGCCATGTCGCGCCCCGGAAAGGAGAGGACCGCGAAACCCACGGCCTCCTTGGAAGCGGCATCGACGACCTTTCCAAGAATGCGGCCGACGGGTGCTCTCCGAATCAGTTTCGGAATCTTGGGCGTGAAGCTGTAGCTGACGGCCACATTCAGCCGGATAGGAGGCACGATGTCCTCGAGCAGCGCCTTGGATGCGTTGGCGCTCGAGCTCGGAAATCGATCGCTCAGATAGCCGAGGTCCACCGCGACTTCGGCAGCGGCGCGTTTCGTGAAATACCCCCGGACCCCCGGTGTGATCGTCCAGGGATTCTCGCGGAAGTTCCGAATCGGGACGGCCGCGCCGGAACTGTCGATCCCGCTGCCATCCGCGTCGATCAAGCCGTAGATCTCCAAGTAGGGCACCACCCGTGGCAGGGGTGCGGCCAAAGCGGCCCCAAAGATGACGCTGTCCTCGCCCGTCACGCCCTGTGCGAATCTCCGCGATCGGTCCGGTATCGGCGACTTGGGATCGAAGATCTTCATGGAATTATCCATCCCATAACCGAGGTTCAAGTGGAATTGCACGGGGGCGTACTTGAGGAGATCCACGGTGGTAAGGAGACGGACCGACGGGCTGATCGAATCGGCCTGCATTCCGACGTCGCCGAGGGCGCTGTAGAGTTTCCCAAAGGTGCTCACTCCCAGGTGGAGGAACTCCGGCAGCCACGGTCTCGGCAGAACGTATTTCACTCCCCCTTCGATGTCCCCCACGGCCGCCGAAGGGCGATGGGTGTCGGCGCTGATGTCATCCACCACGTGGTACGCCCCGATGTAGGAAAACGAAAACTCGAATCCATCCGCGGGATCGAACGGTTTCTTCACGAAGTCGGGCGAAAAGGTGGCGGAGAACGTCCCGTCGATTCTCTCATGACCTTCCGAAGTGCTGAAGAAGGTGTTGCGACCGCAGAGACCGGGGCACCTGAAGTATCCCATGCTTCCCCGGTTGGTCAGCGTGCCATCGGGAGTTTTGGTGGCCGTCAGCACACGCAGCAGCCCCGCCTGGCCCGCGATCCCGGTCGAGTAAACCGTGTAGTCCTCCGCCGTCTTGCCGAACGCGCGCGGGGCGAGGAGGATGAGACAAGCCACATAGACTGCTAGACGTGCCGTCACCTTCAACATTATAGAGTGCTCACTGTTCCCAAACAAACGGAGCGCCCCGTTGACGCGGAGCCGGCCGCCCTATCCCCGCGCTGGAGAGGGTTGGGGCCTTGCCCTCAGAAGCACGAGGGCGGATTCGAGGACGAGCTGGAGAGCGAGAGCCGTCAACAGGATCGCCACGATCCCATTGACGAAACCCGCCGAAAACGAAGGGGGTTCCTGGAGAGCGGCCTGGATCTGGATCACGAGCGACGAAAGGGTAACCACCATGACAAATAGCATGGGGAGCACGGTGAACCAGACCCGTTTCCCGCTCCGCTTCAGCCACACCGTAATGCCCAGCAGGGTGAGTGCCGCCAGGAGTTGGTTCGACGTTCCGAAAAGCGTCCAATACATCATATAGGAAGGTTTCTGTCCCGGGAGCGGCGGCGCCTGGATCGCGATGAACAGGAACGGCACCGTCAAGGTGAGAAGCGTGGCCACGGCCGAGGACACGGCCCCGCGGCTCCCGAACAACTCCTGGAGGATCAGTCGGCCGAGCCGGGTGCTCACGTCGAGTGTGTCAAAGACGAAGGTCGAAAAAGCCATCGCGCCAAACGTCATGGCGAACCGGAGACTCCCCTCCCCCGTAATGACGGTCATGAACCTTCCGATGCCCTCTCCGTAGATCTTTCCCGGGCCTGGAAGCGCTTCCCCGGCGCCGCGGATCATCACCGTGGCAAGCGCAATCACGGCCACGAATCCCTCCAAGAGCATGCCTCCGTACCCCACCGGCTTGCAGTGCGACTCGCGGGCGATCTGCTTCGACGTTGTGCCCGAGCACACGAGTCCGTGGAATCCGCTGCATGCCCCGCACGCGATCGTCACGAACAGGAACGGAAACAAGGCATCGGTCATCTTGGCGCCCGTCCACTGCTTGAACGCCGGCTGCTGTATTTCGTGGCCGCCGAAAAACACGCCGATCACACCGACCGCCAGCGCCAGGTAGAGAATGAATCCGCCCAGGTAGCCCCGCGGCTGGAGGAGGAGCCAAACCGGAATGATGGAAGCGACGAAGCAGTACGCGAGAATCGTCACCCCCCACGTTTTCTGGGTGAAGATCAGGAGCGTGGAAAGTTTTGTGCCCAGAAACACCACGCCCAGAGTGGCCGGTACGAAGATCAGCGTGAGGAGCCAGAGCGGCGGATTCCATTTCCGTTGAATGAGTCCCATGACGATGGAAATCACGAGGTACATCGAGGCGGCAGCCGCCACCGCTCCCCCAGGGTTGAAGGCCGTGGTGCCCTCCAGTTCCTCCGTCTGCCCGACGAACGTGGAGGCCGTCACGTCCGCAAACGCGACAATCACGTACACGAGGGCGATCCAGATGAAGACCATGATCGCGAGCCATGCGCGTTTGCCGAGGTTCTGACGGACGATTTCCGCAATCGACTTGGCCCCATGGCGCACACTGGCCACCAGGGCTGAGAAATCGTGAACCGCGCCGATGAAGATGACTCCGACGCCGATCCAGAGGATGCACGGCAGCCATCCGAAGGTGATGCAAGCCGCGATCGGCCCGACGATGGGCCCCGCCGCCGCGATCGCACTAAAATGCTGGCCCAGGAGATAGAAGGGCTTCGTCGGAACGAAATCCACGCCGTCGTTGATCTCCTCGGCGGGTGTTTTCGAAGCATCGCTCAGCGCGTACTGCCGCGAGATGATTCGACCGTACAGCGTGTAGCCGACGATCAGAAGCGCCAGCATCACGACGGCAAACAGCGGAAGCGACATGGCGCTGAGAATGTCGGCCTACTGACGGAAAGTCAAGCTACGGGCAGGTGGCGGGGGCGAGGGAGTACCAGCCGCCACTGTCTGTGCCGATGGTGATTCTCTGATTCCCGCCGATGGTCATGCGGGAAGGCTGCGACGAAATCGGGTTACCGAGGTCCCAGCTCTTGCAGACCTGGCCAAGGGCTGAACCCGCGCCGATGTCCACCGCATAGAACTTGCCGTTGTTCGACCCGAAGTAGGCGATGTTGTTGTAAAGGAGCGGCGTGGATTTGACGGCGTTGTCCGCCCCACCGGAAGACTGAGGCGCGCTGGGGTTGGTGGCGTTCAGGTTTCTTCCCCCGCCGGAGATCACCGCGCCCGTGCTGAACGTGTATCCGTACAAGATTCCGTTGTTGGCGCCGAAGTAGATATTGCCGCCGATCCGCCCGACGCTCGATTCCACTCCACTGTTCGCCCCGTCCGCGTAGTTGACGGGGAAATTGGCGGAGGAATTCAGCGTCGCCACATCGATCGAGTACAATCTCGAATCTGTCGGCGCATCGTCGCCTGAGGCGAAGAAGAACTCCACCAGACCCGCATTGGCCACCATGGCTCCATTGACCACGCTGTTGTTGGCGGCCCCACGGCCCCCCGGGCCGGCGTCGTGGTAGCCGCTGATCGTCGCTGTTCCGGAGTACGGGCAAGTCGAGACACCGCATCCGGTTCCTTCATCCAGCGTTCCGCCGCCGTTGCTGATGCGGAGGACGCCCTCGCTGTCGGTCCCGATCCAAATCTTGTTGTTGAGCAGTGTGGGCGTGGAGGCCGTCGTCCACGATCCCCCGATGCAATCGTAATAGCGAAGCTGGCAGCCCCCGCAGATGTTGTAGCCGAACACGGCGGGCTTCACGCCGCTGTCCGTGTTGAACGTGCCGGCGAAGAAGAACGTCCCGCCGCTTCCGGTCGGATCGTCGGCCGCGCACGACGGCGACGTCCATCCGGAGGGTATCCCACCCGACAGGCCGGTGGTAATGGAGTTGCCGACCGCCACCGGGAACCCGGTGGCCAGAGTGAGTGTGCCTCCGCTCCAAAGGAACCTGTAGAGGTTGCCCGAATTCGTCCCGATCCAGATTTGGGCTCCGCCGAAGGCCGAGCTGTTGAAGACATATGGCGCGGTGGTGATGTCACCGCTGACCTGTTGCTCGCTCGTCTTGGTTCCGTTCGCATCCATCGCGACGATCCAGTCGCTCCCGACGCCGCGATCATCCGCCACGATGATCCCAAGGAGATTCCCGCTGGAGTCCAGGATGGGCGCCGGGAAACCTCGTGTCTTCCCCGCCACGTCATTGGAGATCGTCTCCAGCCAGTTCACGCATGCCTTCGGGTCGCCCGACGGGCAATCGTTGATCTCCCGCTCGAAATTCTCGCCCCAACCGGCTCCCGGCACCGCAGCCTTGGCCACTTGCAGCTTGGCGATCGTGCCGGCCGCGCCGCTGTTGGTCAGCGAGATGTTGTACGGAGTTCCCGACGCGTTCGCCGCGTCGAACGACAGCCCCATGAGGTTCTTGGTGAAATTGCCCGAACGGGTGATGCTCATATGTGCGCACGGGCAGCTTGACGCCTGCGCGTTTTGGAAGGCGACATTCTCCAGGGCCGTGATCGAGGCGGCGGAGGACACTTCGAATCCCTGCGCATCTCCGCATTCGAAGGTCAGACCCGTGACGTTCACCGTCCCGCTCACCTGGAAATCGAAGCGATCTCCGAGGGCCGGGCAGCCGGACGTGACGCTGGTAACCTTTGCCGTGGCGGACGTTGCGCGGAAAGTCCCCGCCACGTTCGCCTTCGCCCCTCCGGCCAGTTTCAAGGTTCCATTGTTCCCCAGATTGAAGCTCCCGGCGGCCTGGACGTCGAGATCGTTGGCGGAGGAGGTATTGTTCACCGTGACGGTGGCCGCGGGCGCGAGCGCCACGGAGGAACCGGTCACGACTACAGGAAGGCTGAACGTTTCCGTGTTTAGAAGCGCAGAGCCGGTGAATTCGACGGTTCCCGCCGTCTGATTGAACGCGCCGGACCTGGACCACACGCCCCCGACCTTCAGTCGGCCGCTCGCGTGGTTGAGCGTGTAGGCGCCCCCCGTGTTGATGGTGACATTCCCCGCCGCATCGAGCGTCGTCGCCGTGAGTTGTTCGAGCAGTCCGCCGCTGTTGATCACGATGTTGTTCGCGGAGGCCGAAGCGTTCACGTCAGGATCGTAGGGACCGCCTCCGCCGCATGCCGTGGCCCCAATATCCGGAATGGTCACGTTGGTCAGCGCCTCCGGCACAGCGCCTGTGTCCCAATTACCCGCGTCGGACCAGTTGCAGGAGACGCTGCCGGTCCACTGCGCATTGGAAGACCAATTGATCGTGCCCACTGAATCTTCGTCCCAGGTCTCCCCTCCCCCCGCCCCACCATAGTTCGAGAAGGTGAGCGCCGCACCGACAACCGTGGACACGTTGTACCCGCTCCCCGTCGTCGGGCACGTTCCCGGAATCGGATATCCCTTGAATGAGCAATCGAACGTGTTGCTGTCGAACGCGTAGTTGGCCGTAGGTTTCAGCACGCGCAGGTGGCGCGGGTCGGTCCCGTTGACGAATTTGAAGTCCGCCCTGTTCATTCGCGTAAACGTGGCCAGGTTGGCGCCCAGGGTCAATCCGCTCGCGTTGGCACACCGGAAATCCAGGCCGTCCACGTCCAGCGTCCCACCCGTGCTTCCGGCCGCGAAACCGAAGGTCGCCCCGCAGGCCGAAGACGGTGGTCCGGTATCGCTGGTCGAGGTGATCCGCGGCTTCTGGGACGCGCTGACGATGGTTGTGGCAAGCGTTCCGTTGACCGTAATCGTCTTCCCATTCGCCATCCGCAGGATGGGCTTGGCGGAGGAGGTCCCATCCATTTTGAGCGTGCCCGCCGAGTTCACCGTGACGTCGCCCGATGCCGTGAGGACAGACGTTCCCATGTTCAGAGTTCCCGATACGGTCGTGGTTCCGGCAATCTCGTGTCCGGGAGAAGGGGTGCATGCCGTGCCGAGGTTGAACGTCCCGGCGCCCACGGAAAGCGCTCCGTTCACGTGGAGACATGCGTTTGCGGTCGCTGTGCCGCTTCCGCTCACGGTCAGGTTGAAGAAGTTGTTCGCGGCCGCGTGCGAGAGGGTCTGCGAGGAGCCGTCGAAGATGATCGTACCCGTGGTCGGCGCGAAGGCGCCCGCCGCGTCGGTCCAGTTCCCGGCCACCGTGTGAGTCAGGGCTGTGCCGGCGCCGAACGTTCCGGAAGCGAGGGTGAAGTTCCCGTTGATGTCCAGCGTGGCGCCCGCGGTGGCCATCGCCGTCGATTTGGTGATCGTGAGATGGTAGTAGGTGGCCCCCGGGATCACCACGCCCACGGCCGTATCGAAATTGAAAGTCCCCGTTCCGGCACTGAGGGTTCCCCAGATCGGCGTCGTGGCGCTGCCGTAGAAGACGGTCCCGGTGTTTCCGTTGAGAGACCCACCCGTGCCGTCGAGCGCCCCATTCTGGTCGAGGGTCCCCGTATTCACGTTGATCGTCGCATTGTTGTCGAACAGTCCCGCCACAACGAGGGTGCTGGAGGAAAGATTGATCGTTCCGTTGTTGGTCACACCGCCCGAGACCGTGTGCGACAGTCCGGCCCCGAGGTCCACCGTACCCGACGTCACGGTAAGATTGTTGTCCAGGGTGAAGGACGCGCCCAAGGTGGCCGTTTGTGCTCCCTTGCTCACTTTCAGATCGTAGAATTCGGGGCTCGGACCGGGATCGACGATGGTTTGTCCTGCGCCGGTCGAATCGAAGTCAATGGTTCCCGTCCCCCGGTTGAATGTGCCCCAAATGATGTTGGCGCCGTTGCCGTAGCGCAGCGTCCCCGAATTGCCGTTGAGCGTGCCCCCTGTTCCATCGAACGCGCCGTTCTGGTCGAGGATGCCGGAGTTCAAGTTCAGGATCGCGTTGTTGTCGAACAACCCGCCGACCGTCAACGTGCTGCTCGACAGGTTCGTGGTGGCGTTGTTCGTCCACGCCCCGCCGGCGCTGTGAGAAAGACCGGATCCCAGGTCGAGCGTGCCTCCGCTCACGGTCACCGCGCCGTTGATGGAAAGATTCGAGAGCGCGGTCAGCGTCACGGCCGCCGTCGGCGCATACGTCACATTGTAGAAATTCTGTCCCGAGGTGATCTTGACGGATTGGCTTGCGGCGCCGTCAAAAATGAACGTTCCGGCCGCCGGCGCGAACGATCCGCCTGCGCTCGAATCCCAGTTTCCGGCTTCGTTGTGCGCGAACGTGGAGGGATCGAATGTCCCCGCCAGAAGCGCAAGATTGCCGTTGATGTCGAGTGTCCCTCCGGCCGTGGCCGCGCTTCCTCCCGACTTGTTGATTTTGAGGTTGTAGTACGTAAGGGTGGGAATCGTTTGGGCTCCCGCGCCGTTCCATTCGATCGTTCCGTTCGGCGCGGTCACGGTTCCCGTGGCGACGGTCAGCGCTCCGCCGATCTTCAAGACGCCCGATTCACCCAGGAAATCGACGATCCCGCCGCCGGTCAGATCCACGTTTCCTTCGGCCGTGACGGTGGTCCCGGTCTTCAGCTTGAGCGCGGCCTGATTGCTGGAGATCCGGATCGGTCCTTGGACCACGACGCTTCCGCTTTGGAGCTGGAAACTCCCGCTCTGGATCAGCAGCTCGTTCTGGATCGTCAGCGTGGAGGTGGATGTGAGCAAGATGTTGATGTCGAGCCCGCCCGATCCTTTGTTCACGACGATGCGGTACAGAGAGCCGCCGCTGGATTGGACCGATTTGGAAATCTCCCCTTCGAACTTGAGTGTGCCCGTGTCCGCGTTCAACGTGCCGTCGTTCTGGAAATCGCCCGAGACGGAGAGATCCTTGTTGGACAGGCTGATTTGCGCCCCTTGATTGATGGTCATGGTGATCACCGCGGCATTGACATCCAGAACCGGATAGGGAGTAAAGTTCTGAATGACCACGTCCTGGCTCGATGTGGGGGGAGCGCCGGTGGACCAGTTGGCGCCGAGGCTCCACTGGTTCGTGCCTCCCCCCGCCGTCCACTTGGCCGCGTCGATCCAACTCACCGTTACGTTCGACGCATCCCAGTCATACGCCTCCCCCGTGGCGACGGGGGCGCAGCCGGCCCCCGTCGCATTCGAGATGAGAATGGTTACGGCCGCGCCCGCATCCGCGGTGACGACGTTTCCGGTTGCGGCGCCCGGCGTTCCGGAGCCCTGGTAGGACGTGTCACAGAAGAGGTTCGGGAACTGGAAGGTGGTCGGGGTCGCAATTCCGGCGGTCAACTGCATGTTGAGCGCAATCCCTCCGGATCCGCCGTTGTTGCTCAGCGAGCGGAACTCCATGTTCCCGATGTAGAGAATGTCCGTGCCGGAATTCAGACGGAAGCCGTTGGCATCCGCCGATTCGAACACGAAGCCGTGGACGTCCACTTTCGACCCGGAGTTTGCCGTCAATGAATAGAAGTTCGTGCCGACGGCGCCGGACGTGGTCATCCTCGGCTTGACGGCGGTCCCGCCCGTCCACGAGGTGGCGAATTTCCCGTTCGCGCCGTTGATCGTCACCGACTTCGCGCTACCCATCTTGAGGACGCTGCTGTCCTCCATCTTCAGCGTCCCTCCGGCGTTTACGGTCAGGTTGTCGCCGACCGTCAGTGTCGAACTGAGGAGGTTCAGCGTGCCCGACACGCTCGTCGTTCCGGCAACCGAATGGATGAGCGAGCTTCCAAGAGTGAACACGCCTGTGGTTACAGCCAGATTGCCGCTCACGCCAATGCCGGTGGACGCCGTCACCGTCCCCGTGCCGGCGACCGCAAGATGGTAGAAGGTTTGGCCCGCCGCCAGGGCGATCGCTTGAGACGTTCCATCCAGCGTGACGGTTCCCGCCGCCGGAGCGAACGTTCCGCCCGCGGTGGAGCTCCAGTTTCCGTAAAGCGTATGGGAGAACGTGGAGGGCTCGAATGTGCCGGACGTCAGCGTGAAGTTCCCGTTGATATCCAGCCCGCCGCCGGCCGTGACCGAACCTCCACTCTTGGACACCGCAAGGTCGAAATACGTGTCCGCCGGAACGGTTGCGCTGGAAGCGCCGTCGAATTCGACCGTTCCGCTCGCTTCGTTCAGCGTTCCCCACACGGGCGTCGCGCCGCTGCCGTACCGGAGGCGACCCGTGTTGAGATTGAGAGTGCCGCCCGTCCCATCGAAAGCCCCGTTCTGGTCCACGGTGCCGGGCCCTACGTTCAGCGTGGCATTGTTGTCGAAGAGGCCGTTCGCGGTGAGAAGAGTACCGGAGAGATCCATCGTGACCGTCGCGTTGTTCGTCAGAGTCCCGCCTACGGTCATGTTTCGCGCGGAGGCGTCGTCCAGATTAAGCGTGCCCGACGTGACGGTCAGATTTCCATTCAGAGTCAGGTTGCCGGTGACGGTCTTCGTCGAGCCGGAAAGAGTCATCGAGTTGTACTGGTTCCATGTCGCATCCGTCAGCGCGGGGATGTTCTGGGCGGTGGACCCGTCGAACTGGATCGTGCCGGTGTTGAGCGGAGCGGCCGCGTCACGCAGTTGAAGCCCCGCGGCGGAGAGCGTGTCGCCCACCTTGAGGAGACCCGTTCCGGACCATTCGATCCCCAGCGTGGAGCCGGAGCCCGGTGTCACGTGGCGATCCACATCCAGCGCGCCCGTGCTGATCGTGGCCGCGCCGTTTTGAGACGCGTCGTTCACCACGTCCTTGGCCACGGCCACCGTGTAGCCGCCGATCGCAAACGTCCCCGCGGCCAGTTTCAGGTTGTTCGAGATGCCGAGATTGGACCCCGCCGACTTGGCGCCCGACGCGTCCACGGTCAGATTGTAGAAATCGCCCGAGCCGGAGGACGTCACGGTCGCGGCGCCACCTGCCAAGGCGACGGTGGTGTTGCCGATGACAAAATTGCCGGAATCGGACCAGTTGCCCGAGACGCTGAGGGTCGGGGCTCCGGTCGCGCCGGCGTCGAGCGTGCCGTTGGCGCCGATCGTCACCGTTCCGCTCACGGATACGTCCGGATCGGCCGGACCATTCGAGACGATGAGGAAGCTGGCCGCGGTCCCCCCGGTGCCCAAGCTCAGGGACCCGGCGGTGAGGGACGACGTTTTCAAATCGACCATGCCTCCATTCAGGGTCATGGAGCCGGACACGGAGTGCGAAAGCACCGACCCTCCGTCCAGGTTCAGCGTGCCGGCCTGGACGGTGAGTCCGCCCGAGACCGTCAGCGCGCCCAAGGCGGTAACGCTTCCTCCTACGCCGTTGTTGACGGTGAGATTGTAGAAATTGGATGGGGTGGCGACATTCTGAGGCGCCGTGCCGCCGAAGGTCACCGTGCCGGTCCGTTCGGTGAAACTTCCGGTGCGCGTCCAATGCCCCTTGACTTCAAGATTGTACGAGGAGGCCGACGCATCGAGCGTGGCGCCGGAGGCGATCTCGACGTTGTTTCCGACCGCATTGGAGCCGGTCTGGTGGCATCCGAGGGAGTAGGTCGCCGCGGAGCTGAATTTCAGGTTGTAGTAAGGTTCGCAGGGAATCGTCTGACTGGTTCCATTGAAGTGGAAGGTTCCGGTGCCGGTGACGTTTGCGGCAGCAGGCTGATTGTCGGTCACGGCTCCAGACGTCTGGAAAGTTCCGGTTCCCAGATTCAGCACCGAGCCTGAACTGAGCACGACGCTTCCGGACCCCGCATAGGTTGTGGAGCCGAGGTTCAGCGTCCCGCCGATCGTGGTCGTTCCGGCCGCGGTCAGGTTCACGGACGGCAGCGTAATGCTGTTGGACCCGATGGTGAGATGGTTGATCGTGAACGATCCGGACCCGCCGATGGTTTGCGAGGCCGCCGAGGATGGGCTCATGGAGAGCGTGCCGGAACCTGCACTGAGCGCGCCGTCGTTGGTCAGATTTCCAAGCAGGGTCAAGGATGATGTCCCCACCGCGAGGGTCGCGGACGATTCAATCGTTGCGCTTCCCGCCACGGTCAAAGCCGATCCGCCCTGGTCCAGCGTGGCGCCGGATTTGACGGTGAGGTTGCCGTTGACCGCCAGGTTCCCGCATTGTTTTACGTTGCCGCTCACAATCTCGAGATGGTTCACTGTCGTGACGGAGCCGGAGAGGGTGCACGCCCCGGTGGACGTGCCTCGGAGCCTCACCGTGCCCGTCTGCGGGTTCCACGCGCCGCCGGACGCCACAACCGGGCCGACGTCATCGAGGGTCAGCGTCGCGTTGCTGCCGTTCAGCGTTCCCGAAGCGCCTTCGCCGATGGTGAGCGCGCCGGCACCCGCTCCCGAGAGAAAAGTCACGCCCGCGCCGGCGGCGAAGGAGACCGTGGCGCCGTTGCGGATGGTGACGGCTCTGAAATTGGGTTCCGCCCCGATGGTCGCCGTCCCGGTAAAGTACACGCGGCCCGCGCCGGCGTTCTGGCAAAGTCCGTCGTCGTCGCCGCTGCCGTCGCACTCCGGCGTCGTCACGTTGTCCGTCCAGATCCCTCCGACAAGGAGATCGCTTCCCACGCCCGTCATGAGGATGGCGCCGCCCCCTCCCGCGCCATCGTAGAGTGTCACGTCCGCATTCACGGTGAGGTCGTTCCCGGCCGTCGAGAGGCTCAGTTGGCCGCCGTCGTTGATCTCCAGCATGCGGATTTGCTCGGCGACCACATCGATGTTGGGTTGCAACGTTGCCGAGCCGACGATGCAGCGATCATCGGGGACGGGGGCGCCCTGCCCGGTCGGGCTCCAGTTGGCGGCGGCGCTGAAGAGCGCGCTGGAGGCTCCGGTCCAGTTCCGGGTGCGCACCCACGAGATTTTCCCGTTGGCGTCATTGATCTCGAATCCGGAGCCTCCGCGGTCACCGGAGAAGCTCACGAACGTCAGGCCGAACGCGCCGTTCAGACTGTTCGCGTTCACGTTGTTGGTCATGGAGGCGTCAAACGTACAGTTTGTGCAGGTCGGGCCGGTTCCGTTTTCCATGTGGAACCAGATCGCCTGCGTGGAGCAATTCGCGGCGCCCGTGCACAGCGGGCCGAACGCCACCTCCGTAAACTTCGTGGCCGTGATGCTTTCGCCCGCCGCCGCCGTGCCGAGAGCCATGCCGGTGGTGTTGGATCGCGTAAATTCGAGGCCCGTGACGTCCAGCGTCGCGCCGGAGTTGATGGTAAAGGAGGTGAAGTTGGCGCCGATTCCGGAGGTCGTGAGCCTGGCCTTGAGGGGCGCCGAGCCGCTCTGTGTGGTGCGGAAGGTCCCGCCGACCGTCATCGACCGCGCGGAGGCCGAGTTGTCAAAGGTCAGGATTCCGCGCGCCGCATCCGTTCCCGTCATTTGGTAGGACGAGCCGGCGGCCACCGTAACATTGCCGGCCACCGTGAGAGACGCCGTCTGCGCGTCGAAAACGCCGCCGTTGACGCTCAGGTTACCCCCAAAGGAGTGGGTTCCCGTGGAGAGGCCGAATACGCCCGCCGTGAGCGTCACCGCCCCGATTGTCGTCACATTCCCATTGGCCGTGAGCGCCCCCCCGGACTTGTTGACGGTCAGAAGGTTGAATGCGGTCGCCGCCGCGATGGTTTGCGATCCGGATCCGTCGAAGGTGACGGTGGATCCCGTGTTGGTGAAGGTTCCGTTGCGCGTGAAATTGCCCGCGAGCAGGATCGTGTCATTCGCCGCATCGAGGGTGCCTGCGGCGCCGATCGTCAGGTTGCCGTTCACGTCGAGCGTTTCGGAGCTTGCCGCCGGAGTCGTGCAGTTCTCTCCGATGGGCGCGGAGGACACGCTCGACACGTTCAGATGATTGAGCGGCATGTTGGCGTTGGCGTTGGCGATGAGCCACTGGGTGACTCCCGGTCCTCCATCCAGAACCACCGTGGAAAGTCCGGGGGTAAAGGTCGCCGTGTCGGCTGCCGCCTGGCCCAGGCAGAAGGTGCCCGCCAGGTTAAGGGTGACCGCGGTGTTGACGTTTCCATCGAGCTTCGCGCCCGCCGTGAGGACCAGATTGCCGTCCACGTTCCAATTCCCGTCGATGAGGACTCCCGAGGCCGACGTATTTGTGATCGTCACATGGAAATAATCGCTCGCCGAGCCCGATTGGGCGCCCGTGCCGATGAACTCGACCGTCGACGATTGGGCGTTGAACGCCCCGCCGTTGATCCAATCGCCCTTCAGTTTGATCGTGGAGGCGCCGCCGTTGAACGTGGCGCCCGACGCGATGATCAGATTCCCCGCGACGTCGAGGGTACCCGTGGCGCTCGCCGCGGCACCGGTGGGCTGGAGCGAGAGGTGCCAGAAATCGTCTCCCGGACCGGTCGGGATCACGGTATTCGGAGTGGAGTTGAAAACGACGGTGGAATCGGACAGCGGGACGAAATCGGCGGATCCCGCGCAACCTGTCTCGACCGTGAGCGTATTGTTCACGGTCAAGGTGAGGCCGGAGTTGAGGGTGAGCGTCGCGCCGCTTGCGCCACTGCATTTGAGCGTCAGGTTCTTGATCGACGCCCCGGCGGCATCCGAAATGACGGGACAGGTGGGAGAGCACGCGGCCGGCACCTCGGCGGAGTCCGTGCCGCCCGGCACTTGGTCCGGATTCCAATTCGCCGCCGTGTGCCAATTCGCCGTCCCCCCCCCCGCGTCCCACTGGGTGATGCTGTTCCACACGACGTTCGCATCCGGCAGCGCGGCGTCCTCGTCATCGAACGATCGAGTCTCGCCCGCATTCGAACCGGCGGGGGCGTCCATATCGATCCGGGACGCGCCGGAACCGGACGATTGGAAGCAGACGTTCATGTCGTTCACGGTCGAGGGAAACGAGTGGCCGTTGAGAGAGTCGGCGCCCGTGGCGGTGAGAGTTCCAGACGACACGTTCACCCACAGCGCGCAGGAAAAATTCACGGCCGGCGCGCCCGCGCAAGGATCGGAGCCGCAGAGATCCGGTGTGTCCGAAAAGGACACATTGTCAAGATTGACCACGTTGGAGTTGGACCCGTTCATGTTGATCTTCATGCCGGATGCATCGGCGAAGCCGACGTTCAGCCTGGAGATGTCGACCGTGCCGTTGACGGTGAACGTGTACGTTCCGGCGACCGAATGAGTGATCGTGGGGCCTGAGCCGCCGGTGCTGAGCGCGCCGCCGGACGCAATCGTCAACGTCTTCCCCCCGGCGAGGGCGAGCGTCGGCGTGCCCAGGAGTTTGAGCGTGCCCCCGTTCACCGTCACGCTGCCATTGGCCGTGAGCGTCGCGTTGCCCAAATCGAGCGTGCCCGCGTCCACCGTCACCGTGCCGCTGCCGGCGGTGGAACTCGTGGTGACGGACTGATTCAGGAGGAGTGTTCCGCCGGACTTGTTGAGGCGGAGCTTGCTGACGTTGATGGTGGCCGCGCCCGTCACGGTTTGGGACCCGCCGCCGTTGAATTCGACGAGGGTCGCCTTGCTCCCCGAGGTATCGGACAGCGTTCCCTGAATGTCGAAATCCTGCCCAACCAGGAGATTGAAGCCGGCGGTATCCAGCGCCCCGCTGGAAAGGATCTGGAACTTGTTGGAAACCGTTGTCGCGGCTCCAATCGAGGCTGTGGCGGAGTTCACCGTGAGATTGTAGAAATTGGTCACGTTCGTCGTCACCGCTCCGCCGCGCCACTCCACGGTGGATTGCTGGGGGGTGAACGTCCCGGTGGATGACAACGAGTTGGCGCGGAAGAACGTGCCGTTCCCCGCGCTGTAGGTCGCCCCGGCCGTGATGGTGAAGATGCCGGTATTGGTCAGACGGATGTCCTTCCCGGTGCTCACGGCGGTGGCATCTCCGGACGCGTCGCCAATCGTCAGGTTGTTGAAGCATTCATCGGTGGCCATCTGCGAGGCGGCGCCGGTCATGACGACGGTCGTATTGTCCTGCCGGAATCCGTCGTCCCCTGAGGCGCAATCAATGCCGGCCACACTGTTCGTCCACGTCCCACCCACGTTGATCGTTGCGGCCCCCACCCCGTCGTTCAGATTGCCGGAGGCAATCAGGAGGTTGTTGGAAACCGTCAGCGGGGTCGTCGCCACGTCGGCCAGATCGGTCGCGTTGGGAAGCTGGACATTCAGATTGTAGTGGGTTTCATTCGCCCCCGCCCCGCCGCCCGCTCTCGGAAGCGCCGCCGCGTTTTTCCAGACGAAAGTCCCTGTGCCGGGGGCGAACGTTCCGTTATCCGTCCACGTGGATCCTGAATTGAAGGTGAACGTGCCTCCCGATGTCAGGGTATGGTTGGCGGCAATCGATGCGGCGCCCATCACCGTAATTGCCGCCCCGGAGGCAAACGTCGTGCTCCCAGCCGTCCCATCGCCGAAGGTGACGTCGGTGAACGTCGTGCTGCCGCCGACCGAATGCGCCCCGGCCACGCCCGTTTCCACGAAGCGAACGGCCATGCCCGAGCTGGCGTTGAACGTGCCGTTGTTTGTCCAGCTCCCGCCGACGTCCAGGGCAAAGCCGTTGGCGCTGAGCGTGGCGCCGGAATTGATCGTGAGATTGTTGGCTACGTCGCGGCCGGTGGCGGTCGTCATCGCCGCCGTGATCGAGCTGGTCCCCGCGATGACGAGATCGTAAAACCGGTCGATCGGCACGTCCGTGTTCCCCTTGATGGTGACGATTCCGTTGCCCTCGGAGAAGGTGCCGGTCCACGTGAGGGCGGCCGAGGCGTCCATGATCAATTCCGCCTGGGTGGCATTGTTCCCCATGTTCAAGGTGCCGGTGCTCAGCCGGAAGGTGCCGCCGACTTCCAGTTTGGCCGCGTTCTGCATCACACATGAATTCGCCCCGGTCGCGGTGATTTCCACGTCCGTGAATTTATTCGCCCCTGTGGTGTTGCCCGATACCGCGCAGGGTCCGGATGCCCCGCTGAAAATCACATCCCCGCTCTGATGGGTGATCGTTGCGCCCTGGTTGTTGAACGCGCGTCGAATGGAGAAGTTCCTCGTCACCAGGTTGAAGGTGAGCTGCGAGCCGGATTGCAAGGTCAAGTCACGCATCGTGGCGTTGCCGGAGTTGTCTGCCGTGGGCCACGAACAGGTCCCGCATTTGGTGGAGGGAATCTCGACGTCGCTGCCGTTGGCCGGGATGCTGCCTTCATCCCAGTTGCCCGAATTCCTCCAGATACCGGACACGTCACCTTCCCAGCACCAGATGCCGTCGCCTGGGTTGGAGGTGCAGGCGTGGGCCGCGCGCGGCAAAGCCGCCGTGATGAGTAATGCGTGAAGTGTGATGAGACAAAGAAGCAGACGACCCGCGCTCCGGTGGTGTTTCACGTTACCCATCACTCATCACCCTTCACGATGTCTTCAATCGTATGACCGGGCCTTGGATCGGCTGCGCATCCACGGGCACGATTTGTTGCGAACTCTGCCCCACGGCCGTCAGGTCGGCCGGCCCATCCCAATGAACCACCACGGACACTTCCGGAGGAGGCGACCCGATGGTGGCTGAGGGTTCCGACACGCCGCCTCCACACCGGGCCATGACCACTCCCAGAACGACAGGACCGGCTGCGAGGAGGGACAGTCGCCGGCCGGCCCGCCCCCTGCGAACCGTGATCAGGAGGACGATGAGGATTCCGCCTCCCGCGAGCAGTCCTGGAAGTAACCGATGGAAACCGCCGGCGATCGCGTCATCGACGCCGAACCGGAGCGAAGCGATCAACCGCCTGGATTGCCCCGCGGGCACGAGAACGCGCAGCGCTTCGAACCGCGCCTCGCCCTCATCAAGATTCAGGATGGCGGTGCCCACTTTCGAGTCGCTCCGGCTTAGCTTCAGATCCGCGTTCGTGTCCTCGTAGAGATCCACTCCCGAGAGGACACCGTCGGGAAGATCGGACAACCCGCGGACCGAAATCGTCGTGACGAGCAGGTCCTCGGCCTTTGACGCATCCAGTTTCCATCCCACGGCGGTCACGCTGTCCGGGAAATCAAGACGTATTTCATCCTGGGCCGGCATGAGGGCCGACGCCGTCAGCCGGCCCACGTTCTCCACCGTCACCTTCGGACCGGACAGAGGCAGCCCCATCACCTCAATCGCGGCGTTTGAAACGGCGCCCTCGGCCACGATCCCGCTTCCCGCGTCGATCCCCGCCGGGAAATCTTCGCCATGCCGGAGGGCGTCGGTAAAGTCATAAACAATCAGAAGCGGAAGGGCCGCGCCCACCGGCACGACTAACGCGAGAGGCTCGAAACGGGCGACGGCGTTCTCCGTCTCCTCCGCGCGCGCGAAACGTTGCGGCGAGCCCAGAAGGGTTTCTCCCGGATCCGCCGATCCGTTGGCATTGGAGTCCTCGATGAGACGAATCTCCCGAACGCTCCGGACCTCGTCTCCCGATCCCCTGTCCGATACGGTCAGCGACCGCACGCGCACGTCCTCCACGCTTCCAGCCGACAATCGCAGGGAAAGCACGGGGACGCCGACTGCATTCGGGCCGACCTTCAGCGGCGCAGCCTTCGCGGGATCGAGGGAAACGGTCAGCGAAGTCTTGTCGGAGATCCGCTTGGCGGGGCCGGCCAACGGCAACGCCGCCACCTTGAACGGTTTTCCCGAACCCATGCCTTTGCCCAAGATGCCGTCCACCGGGATCGTCAGGGCGAAGGTCTGTCCGAAGACCGGCTGATTCGTCAGGTCGCATGCCACGATCCAGGTCTGCGTCGAACCCGCGGGCAGCCGGAGGTCCAAACCCGTCCAGGAGATGGCGCCGTTGTCCGAACTCAAAGACCGGTCACTGAGAATTTCCGTTTCGCCTTCTTCGACCGAGCCGTTGCCGTTCCGGTCCACCACGCCGCGCACGGCGCGGATTCCTTTCGCGTCGTCCCCCGTACCCGAAGCTTGGACCGTGAGCGATGTGACTCGGATTTCTTCCGTCGGCCCCGCCGTCAGGGAGAATTGGAGAAGAGCCAGGTTGCGGAGTCCTTTTTTCTCGTTGGATTCGCCCGGGCTGGCGGCCGTCTTGGCCAGGATCAGGGAACCGGTATCCTTGACGATGACTTGCACATCCGCGGGCAGGCTGGTCAAGGCTCCATCCGACACCGTGAGGCGAAAGGCAAGCACCGGCTGTCCTTCAATGTCCGGGGCGGTGAAAGTTGCGGACTTCGCCGTGGGGCTGGAGAGCACGGCCGCAGGGCCGGCCGTCTGGGACCAACTGTAGGTGATGGTCTTGCCGTCGGGATCGAAGCTCTTGGAGCCGTCGAGGGTGACCGACATTCCCTCGAAAACGGTGTACCCCTCCCCCACGCTCGCAACCGGCCTGTTATTGAGGAGATTGGCCGCACCCAAGGTTGGGGTCCACTGGTCAAACCAACCCGATGGACTGTTCGCGGGTCCCTGCGCCTCCATCGAATGGCCTTCCGCGAACGCAGGGATGAATTGGCCCACCGTCCAGATGGCGGCGGAGTCGGCCACGTCCTCCCGGGCCTGGCCCCCATCGCCCCACTGCAAAAAATCCACCAGGTTGTCGTCGAGGGTAAAATCACTGTTGTCCAGGAACAGAGAGAGGGTATCTTTTGAATTCCCCAGGTCCGTCCACGGCCCGGTGAAAACGTCAGAAGTCGTTTTCGTCCCCGCTTCATTCACGTGCACCGTCAGCAGCCCCCCCGCGTCGACGAACGTTCCGGGGGGAAAGCACCACGCGGACGATCCGCAAGCGGAGGCCGTGCACAGGCACATGCCGTCCAACGCCTGTCCGAAGGCCCCGGTGTTCTTGAGTTCTATTCTTTCGTGGGTCGCGTCGTTCCCCGTCGGGTCCGCCAAGATTTCGTTGAACAGAATTTCAAACTGATCGGCGCGTGCGCCGGAGGCGCGCGCAAGCAGTAAACCGTGAACCGCAAGCAGCAGGAAAACGAAAGAGAACCAACGCAAGCCTTCACCCCCACCCGCACCCTCCCCCGTCGAGGGGGAGGGGAAGAGAGGGCTGCCCGTGCCCCTTTCCATCCCTTCCCCCCTTGAGGGGGAAGGGGAGGATGGGGGGTGCTGAACGGTTACGAGCCTTCGAGCACGGCGAAGGCGCAAGAAGAAAAAGCCGGCAAGGATCAGCACGGGAACTGTGCCGCCCACGTCCAGGGGCAGGTGGCCGCCGATGTGGGCGCAGCCGCAGCCGCCTCCCCCGTTGCTCGCTGCTCGTTGCTCGTTGCTCGTAGGCTCGGCCTCGGGGGTTCCCCCGAACGCCCCCTGATTGATGCGACCCCCGTTCGGCTCCGGCTCCATTAAGAACTCATCGTCCGGATCGCCCGCGTCGATCAAAGGCGACCCCGGCGCCAGTTTGAAATTGAACGCATCGGGATCGGTGAAGATCGGATTCAGGCTCAGCAGTCCCAATTCACCCATGGCCCTCGCGGCCTGCTCTTCGGTGAGCGAAAGGCCGGGGAGCGAGCCGGTGGCGCCCGCCGACACCGAGCACCCCTGCGCCATGCCGCCCGCGTTCTCGAACACATTCGAGTACGAGATGCGGATCTGCCCCGCCACACACCGGGCGCCGTGCCCCGCATTGTTCGAGAAAACCGAGTTCTTGATCAGCACCGCGGCGGAGGACGGCGTCGCCAGATTCAAGGCATCCGCGCGGTTTCGTGAGACGGTGACATTGATGAGGGCCAGGTCGACCCGGACCGGCGAGGCAGGCCGAACCAGAATTCCATTATCGCTGTCCGTCACGACCACATTCCGGAGCTGCGCGTTTCCCTCGACCAGGATGCCGGCGCGGCCGCCGCTGACGGTCAGGTTCGAGACGAAGCCTCGCGCGCCAACGATGACACCGGCTTCCGACGAACCCGAAACGTGCACGATCGTGGCGGCGGGACCCACGCCGGTAAGCGATCCGCCTTCCGGCACCCGGATGGGACCTTCCACAACACCCGGGCCGAGTTCCCGGGTGAGGGCAACGGACGTCGAGGCCGAAATCTCCGACTGAATCAAAGTTTCTCCCGACGGAGAAGGCGACGTGCCCGCCGCAGGTGGAGGCGGAAGGGCCACGTTCCGCGCGAGCGGTGTGGCGCTGGCGCACGCCTTGGGGCCCTGCTCGTTGTCTTCGTTATACGGCGTCACGCAAATGGTGTACGTTACGCCCGCCGTAAGCAGCGGGAACGTGTACGCCGCGAGAGGCCCGATGTCCTGAGCCTTTTGATCCCCCACCTGAATCCAGTATCCGGTCGGCGCCGTTCCCGGTCCAGCCGACCAGCTCACCGTAATCTTCTCCTCCCCCGGCACCGCCGCGAGGTCCTTGACCATCGAAGGCACTCCCAAGGTGAGAACGCTGAAACTCTGAACGGCGGACCACTGCGACTGCGCTCCGTGAGCATCCTCCACCCGGAGCCTCCAGTACAGCGTCGTCCCGGCGTTCAGCGGCGAAGGAAGGGTGAACGATCCCGTGCCGGCTACCGTATGAAGGGCATACCCGGCGTCCTGCGACTCCAGATCGGCATCGTCGTCCACCTCGATGAGGTATTTCAGTTGGGACGCGGAGGTCAACGAATCGGAACCGTCACCCCATGTCAGCGTGACAGAACGGCAACGTGTCGCCGCGCATTTCTGGGTCGGCGCCAGGCCGGAGAGATTGGCGGGTGAACGAGAAGACGCCGGGGGAAGCGCAGGCGGCGTGTTGTCCGTCCGGTAGCCGTGCACGGTTCCATCGGATGCCGCGACAACGGCCACCCCGTTGGAAAAGGCCGGAGAGGCCGAGGCGGACTTGCCGAGATCGATTTGCTGGAGAAGGCTTCCATCGCTGGATTGCAGCCGGCGGATACCCCCTGCAGCCGTGACCGCCAGGACCTCCGTGCCGAACACCGCCGGCGTTGGGCTGTAGCCGCCCGATCCGGGGGCGCCGAAATCGACGGCCCACAAGACGGCCGACGTGGCCACGCCCACCCCGAAGAGGTGTTGGGTGCCGGAGCCGGCCACGGCGAACGCCCTAGCGCCATCGGTAGCCGGAGAGGACACGAAGTTGGAATCCGAGGCGGCGGCGGCCGGCGCGCGCCGCGGCGCACGCGAGGGTCCAGATTCGACCCACTGCCCCGTCCTCAGTTTCTCGGCATAGTCCATCTGGAACGGATTGTCACGCTCGTCCGGCGGGGATTCTTCCAGGGGTGCCGGCCTCCGCGAGGGGGCCGAATGTCCCGCAGGAGTATTGAGATCCACCGTTCCGAGGCCGAGTCCGCTGGAGGCGTCGATTCGATACAGATTCCGATCGACGTTCCCCGGTACGGCGAAGAAATATCCCTGCGCGGCGGCCGGCGAGGATCGGTAGACTCCGCCCCCGGTTGAGAACGCGAACAGAAAAGTACCCGTTGCCGCATCAACGGCAGTGAACTTCCCGTTGTTGGCGCCGAAGTAAACCTTCCCCCCGGCGACCGCGGGCGAGGAAAAAGTGACCTGGCCCGCGGCGTAGCTCCAAAGCGTCGCGCCACTGGATGGGTTCAGCGCGTGGATTCGGCCCGAGGGAAACCCGGTCGTCACGAAGATTCTCTGTCCGTCCGTTCCGAGCGATGAAACGACGGTGCTTTGGAGGTCGGCGGTCCACAGAGAATCGCCCGATGAAGGATCGAGCGCGACCACGGTCCCTTCCTTCGTCGCCACGACCAACCGCCCTTGAACCAGGACAGGGGTGGACTCGATTGCCACGCCGATCCTCTTTTTCCAAATGGTGGCCCCGGACGCCAAGTCCAAGCCGTGCAGTTGGCCGGCCAAGTCGGCCACAAAGAGACGGCCCGCGGCGGCGACCGGAGAGGCCGTTATGGCGGCGCCTGCGGCATAGGTCCAGGCCGGAGTGAGATTTCCAACAATGACTTCCTGTGAGGATCGGGAATTCGCCGCGTCGAATCCGAATTGCGGCCAATCCTTTGCTGAAGCGTTGAGGACCGAGAAAGGCAGAAGGGCGATGGCCCATATGGGCAGCACGGCTTTGCGAATTGCCGCTGTGAGGACAAACCTACACTCCATTATTAGGATGTCTGGCACGCAAGAGACGGTCCACCCTCCCATCGGATGTGCGGAATTGTATATTATTTCAAAGGAATGTCCACTTGGAAGGCCCGTTTTTCCGATGGCTTTGCACGACCCGGATACTTGCATCGAAAAAGCTCACCTGGAGTGAGAACTTCATGACGGACTGGTCGAGTGCAATTCAGATAGTCATCCCGTGGCCTTGCGGGGCGTCACCGTGTGACGCAGATCACAAATTCAAGTGTGAGTAGTTTTCTTGCGCGGGGCGCTATCGCAAATCGCCGGTCAGCTGGTCCTGTGGAGAACCGGTGTTCTCCAGATTCCCCGAAGAGTCCTTCACCCCATCCCAGGCGATCTGAAAGCAATCTCCGGATTCATTGGCCGAACCCGCGACGGTGAGTTCGAAATGGCCTTCGCGGCCATTGACCCAAACGAACGTACTCTGTCCCGGCACCGTGGTATTCGAAGCGGCCGTTCCGATATCGGAGCAGCCTGTTTGTCCTTCATCGGTCAGCGTGAGCGTGGGGGAAACCTTCGTATCCATGAACTCGCTGCAACGAACGCGAAGATAGATTTTCTTGTCGGTGGCGGTCGTGTTCTGGCCGCTGTCATTTTGCCCGGCGGCATTGATCGCCGGCTGATTCCCCGATGCGGAATCCAGGTCCGCGCTGCATGCGGCCGGCGATCCGGAGAGGGCGCACAGGCTGCACGTGGGCGGTTTCTTGTCGATGAACTTGCGTGCCGTGTCCGGATTGGGCGCCGAGGGGAGTCCGTCCCGATTCCGGCCCACCACCGACACGAAGATCTGGTTTCCCTCGGAGAAGGGCGTGGCGTCATCCACGGCCTCGCCCACCGTTCCGTCGAGGTCGGCGTCATCATTGGGCGTCACATCGAAGGCCGCCAGGGAGAGGGTGGCCACCACGAATTCGCCGCGCGATCGCACGTTGTTCGCAGACGGCGTGATGTCCGTCCAGTCGGCGTTTCTCTTCGTATCCCGGGCGAACACGGCATAGCCGGAGACATCGGCGAGACTCTTCCACAGGATCTGCACGGTGGCCGAGTTCCAATCGACATCCGATTCCGTGCGGGTGGGACTGCCCACGTCCGAGTCCAGCGTCACGCCGGTCACGGCCGGGGCGTCCGGCTGATTGCTCTTGACCGGCCGGAGGTTGAGCGTGAAGCCCGTGCCTCCCAGCGTGGTCCCGAGGGTGCTCCGCGCATTCGCCGAAATCGCTAGCACGTAGCGCCCTCCGGGCGCCAGGTCCAGGGACGTGGTCACCAATAACTTTACGCCGTTTTCCAGCTTGAGGTTCACGGCCACCGGATCTCCCTGGCCGGCGTTTCCGCGCAGCGTGACCAGCGGCGAGGGTGGATCCGTTGCGGACCCCGCATCGATATTGGCTTCCAGAGAAGCGTCCATCGGGATGTTGAACACGATCGCGATCGGATTCTGGCTCGTGGTGTATGGAATGGCGCGGAAGAGCGCGCCCGGCTCCACGGTGGACCACACCACGGACGGAACGGGTCGGCCGGGATCGGAGCACAGGCTTTCAGGCGGCGGAGAGAGGTTCAGCGGATTACAGGCCGCCGAACTCCGAAGATTGATCAACACGTCTTCGCTCCCCTCGGCGTTGCGCCCGAACTGGGTCAGATTGATCGCGGTGGAACTGACCCACGTCCCGTATTCGGGCACTCCATTCCCGTCGATGTCGAGTGGAAGGACGTACAAGTTGCCGGCCGCGAGCACGGCGCGAGGGAGTTTGGCCTCCTCGGTCCCGATGGCAAAACGCCCCTCACCGTCCGTGTTCACTCCCCAAACGCGGGGGACATCCTGAAATCCCTGGGCCAGAAAATCCACGACGAAGTTGACGCCCCGATCTCGAAACTCCCCTCCGCCATCCGTCGAAAAGATGCGGCCCCGCAGGATGGCGTTACGCTGTACGAGGGAGGCGTTCTGCGTGGCGATGGGATCCTCGGAGGAGACCGGTTGGGTCTGCGCGGCCGCGCCCGTAATCAATCCCACGATGGTCACCTGGGTCGACCATTCCGAGTACACCCGCTCCTCGCCCTGCACCATGGCGCTGCCCGCGAAGGAAACGGGAATCGCCGCCTCCACCGGAACATTTCCGATGGCATACGACCCCGCCTCGCTGAAACGGGTCTGGGGGTCGTCGTCCAGCGTCAGCGTCGTATTCCACTTCTTGTCGAAGAAGGCCGAGACCTGGATCCGGGAGAGCCGTTCGCCGCCCTCCGCATCCCGCACGATTCCCTGGATCGTACCCCGATTCACACGGATGTTTTTTTCGGCGACCGGTTGCTCGATGCAACCCGCGGCCAGCAGGGTCGCGAGCGCTATGAACCGCTCAGGCTGGTGGAGCACTGTTGACTGAGAGGATGGAATGGATTGTTGGCCTCCGCGGTGGTCTTGCCGCAGGATACGAGCGCGCTCACTTCGAACACGGCCTGGGATTCGATCTTCGGTGTTTGATAAGGGAGCTTCCGGCTTTGATCTCCGGATTCCCTTCCGGTCCGCGCAGTTGTTTCCGCCACCCTTGCCTCTTGGGCGAAGAGTAAACCATGACCCTCGCAGGGTGTCAAGGCGAAAACGAACCGCAGTTTTTTCCTGACAAGTCCGGCTTGACAAATTAAGCACTTGTATTTACTCTACTATTCTTATGTACCTCGGCTATTGGGGCCTCGTGGCGGCACCGTTCCCGATGGCCCCCGACCCCCGTTTTTTTTTCCTGGGCTCTTCCCATCAGTCCGCCCTTTCGAAATTGTACTACGGGATGCAGACGTGCAGCCCCGGCATTCTCGTCACGGGGCCGCACGGAGCGGGCAAGACCTTTATGCTGCGTCTCCTCATCCACACGCTGCCGCCGGAGAAATACAATGTGGGCCTCCTGTTCAATCCTCCGCTCGGCACCGATCAGCTCCTTCCCGAGCTGATGTACCAACTCGACGTTCCGATCTCGAACGGGGGGCCGCAGGAACAGCTCCGCGAGCTCTCCGACCGGATCATCAGCGACCATCTTCGAGGCATCCACACCCTACTTCTCATCGATGAAGCCCAACTTCTGCCGCCGGAATCACTCGAGCAGCTTCGCGTCCTGGCCAACTACCAACTGGATGCACAAAGTCCCGTCACGCTCATCCTTTCCGGACTTCCCAGCCTCCGCCCCACCCTCGCGCCGAATGTCGCCCTCCTTCAGCGATTTGCCATCAGCGTTTCGATCACGCCCCTCACTCCACGCGAAACGGTTCGATATGTACTCCATCGTCTCCGATGCGCCGGCGCCGTTCGGGCCATCTTTACGGACGAGGCTCTCCAATCGGTGCAACGGCACTCGGGGGGCGTTCCCCGGCTGATCAATGCCTTGTGCGATGCATCCCTGCTTGAAGGATGGACCGAGCGCCGGACGTATGTGGAAGGGTATTTGGTGGAAAAGGTCGCCCGTGCCTCCGCCTTTCGAGTGGCTTCCCCGGTAGCCGCAGGCTTCATGCCTGCGTCCGAGGAGGCACCCTAAAGGATGCGCCTACCAAGAGCCAACGGCTTCCCCCGGCGGATAGGGTCGAAAGTTACCCGGTCCAGAGTCGAGGGTTTCAGAGATGGCACATGCAGACGGTAGGACCACGCTCGGAGACGGTTGACCCTTCCGGCGGTACGCTCTTGCGCTCCGGCCTGCCGCGAATTCTCTGCGCGTGGCGCGCCACCGAGCCCGCGTATCACAAGGCGCGAACCACCCTCTTCGATGCAGGCTACTCCGTGCTCGAAGTCTGGGACCTCACCATGCTCCAGCGGGTCCTCCAGGAACGCAATTTCGATCTCCTCGTTTTCGATATCCGGCTTCCCGATGTTTCGTTCCCGCAGGTCGTTCAGATGACCGGGCACGGTGGGCGGACCATTCCGATCATTGTCGTTTCCGACCGGGCGAACGCGGAATGGCGATGGTCCACCTTTGACGGCGGGGCGTACGAATACCTGGTCCTGCCCTCGGAAGAGCGGGAATTCCTCGACTGTGTGAACGATGCGCTTGGAACGGAGCGCTTCAAGTCCGACTTCCCGATGTTCGCCGGGGCATCCGCTTTGCCCGGGACCTTTCCCACCCCCCCCCCCGCCCCCCCCACCCCCGCCCCCCCCCCCCCCCCCCCCCCCCCCCCCCCCCACCTTCCCCCTCAAGGGGGGAAGGGACAAGAAGGAGTGCGCCTTACCTTCTTTCCCCCTCCCTTTCGACGGGGGAGGGTCAGGGAGGGGGTGAACGCTTACCACCCGCCGACGCTCCTTCCCTGAGGGAGGTCGTTGCCAGCGTCAGACCTTTCCCACACAGTGCCCTGCCGATTCCGGCCGATCCCGCCCTGCCCCTCCCGGTCAGTCCAAAAGAAGCCGGCGACATGTTGACCATGCGCAAGGACATCAGCGCGACCAAGGAGCGGGAGCGGCAACTTCGCATCGAACTCGCAGCCAAGGAACGCATGATCAAGAAGATGGAACGTTTTGAGTCGATGGTGATCGAACTCCAATCCGAGAACGCCCATCTCAAGGAGGCCGTCGCGCGGGTCCAGCAGGAATCCGTCGCCCCCACCTCCGGCCTGTCCCATGGAGAACAGGTCCATGGGAGTCGTACGATCCCGGCCGTGTTGATCCTCCTTCTCGTCTTCCTCGCAGGAGGATTCTATGTCTGGAAGAATGGCATCCCCGGCCGGAAGTCCGTCCGAACGGCGACCCCCACCGTGGCCCCGTCGCTCCCGACCGCCCGGATTTTTCATCCCACCGAACTCACGGACGTGGCCCTCGGCATGGCCGAAACCCTGTCGAACATGGGCGTGCAGGTCCAAGCCCTCGAGCCGCTGACCAACCCGGTGGCGCGCACCACCGTGTTCTACGCGCAGGGCAAAGAGGAGACGGCCCATTCCATCGCGGGCCGCCTCGGGCCGGATACGGACCTCCGCCCCAGGGACTGGCCCAGCGGGGCCGATCTGATCATCGTTCTGGGCGAGGACAGGCTGGAATAACCCTCAAGGAGTGGACAAGGAATCAAGTGGACCCTTCATGGTAGCCGCAACCTTCAGGTTGCGTCCGCTCTATCGTGCGCAGGCTAAAGCCCCTTGCCACGGAGGGCATGGGACCATGCAATGTTGCCGCGCTCAGGATGGCGCGGCATGTAACATGGCCTGCGGCTACCAAGCACTTTGCCACTTCCGGACGCTTGCTTGAAGAATACGGACCTGCTCAAAGGGAGTGTGGGCGGATCGCCCGCGGCGCAGTCTCCACAGGCGCCTCCTCCCGCTCCGGGACGCAAAATGCGGATGATCGATACGATTCGCCCCGAGGCTCCCCCCCCCCGGGAAACGACTCGCCCCGTCCCGATTCAAGTCCAGGCCGAACCGGAACCCACAGCCCGTCCCACACCCGGCTCAGAGCGCCCGCCGAATCTCCCCATTCCCGTTGAATCGCCGCATCCTGAGATCCATGGAGGCGTGCCCGCGCATCGGCGGGCCAGTTCGCTGGAGAAGTTCGAGCAGAGCCTGACCGACCTGTTCCACAGGGCGCGGCAGAAAGAACCGGCGGTCCTCCCGGACGATTTTTGGCTCGATGTTCACGAATTGGTGGAGATGGTGCCTGAAGACCCCGATGGATTTCTGGCTCACGTGTTTGAAATGGGTCCTGATGATCCCGAGTGGCCGCTCGAACACCACGCGATCAATGTGGGTATCCTCTGCATCCTGGTCGGCCGGCATCTGAGACTGGATGAGCACGACTTGAGAGATTTGGCCGGTGGGGCGCTGGTGCACGACCTCGGACTCGCCCCGTTGAAGCGACTGACGGAGCAGAACCGCCGGCTCACGGATCGGGAACGCCGTCTCATCAGCCTGCACGCCTACGAAGGTGAAAGACTGTTTGCCGATGCCAACAAGGGGTTCGATACCGTCCAACTGATCGTGCGACAAAGCCAGGAGCGTGAGAACGGGACAGGCTCGCCGGAAAAAATCTCCACCGATGCCATCCATCCTCTCTCAAAGATTGTCGGAGCTTGCGACGCCCTGGAGAGCCTGACCCATCGACGGCCTTACCGGCCGATCTCCACTCCCCGCGCGGCCATTCAGAAACTCCTCGATGAAAAAGAGAAATACGCTTCTCCCGTGCTGAAGGCCATGTTGACCTGCATCACCCCCTATCCTCCGGGCAGCGTGGTCCACCTCAGCACCGGTGTGCGGGCGCGCGTCAAGCGCGTCAATGCCGGGAGCTGTCTGCGTCCGGTAGTCACGCCTTTCGGGCCCGGCAAGCACGAGGGAATCGATCTGGACTTGATGCATCTGCCTCACGTCTGGATCCAAGAACTGAAAGGATAGGCGCGGGGTGGAACGTCCGGCCACCGTTTCCTTCCCGCAGGTTGTCAAGATCATCGCCAGGCGGAAGGCCATCGTGGTCCTGTCCTGCGTCATCGGCGTGGCCATGGGAATGTTCCAAGTCCGTTCCAAAGCCCCGACCTATGAGGCCACCGTCGTCATCCAAGTCAAGTCTCCGCCGCCCAGCGGTCAGGGCGGGTACTTCGAGACCGTCCAGCATTCCGTCGTCCAGGCCTACACGGCTTCGCTCGTGATCACCTCCACTCCCTTTCTGCTGCGGGTCGCCAAGGAACTTGGGAAGATTCCCCGTGAGATGTCCTGGGACGATGTGAACAAGTCCGACATTCACCTCGGAGTCATCAAGGCGCTCAGGTCCAAGATTACGGCCAACCAGCGGCGGGGTGAAGGGCCGACGCCGTTCGTCGAGATCACCGCCCATTCCGGAGAACCCGAAGAAGCACGGGATGTCGCGAATACCGCAGGGCGGGTGTTCATCTCCTATCACCGCGACAACGTGGTCAAGGTGGAGTCCGAAGCTCGCGAGTACCTCGACCAGCAGAAGACGCTCCTCTCCGGCCAGCTCGCAGAAGCACAGGAAGACCTGCTCCGATTCAAGACCCAGCGGGGCATCGTGGACATCGCTCCCGAACGCCAGCGAGCCATCCAGGAGAGGGTGGACCTGACGTCCACTCTCGAATCGCTGCAAGGCAAAGAGGAAAAGCTGGATGAAATGGCCGTCCGCTTCTCGGACGACCGCAATACCCACCGAGATGACATCCTGTCCTTGGGACTGAAAACGGCCGGGGTGGACGTCGGCGCACTCTTCGAATCGCTCCTCCAAGATGTCACCGCGCGGGATGTCCTGATCCAGGATCTGACCCCCGAGCACCCGGAGATCATCCAAATCGACCGCCGCGTCTTCAACGGTTTCAAGCGGCTGAAGGACAAGATCCACGAGGATCTGGATCAGGTGCACATTCAGCTGCGCGGGTGGGAAACTCGGCACGCCGCGCTCCTGAAGGAGGAAACGGAGCTCCTCCAGCTGGAGGCGCACGTGGACATGGTGCGGAAAAGCCTCGAAGGGCTCGACCAGGAACTCCAGGAGGTGGGCCTCAAGACCATCTACAGCGGCGAGCGCGCCCAGATCATTCAGCCTGCCGTCACGCCCGAGCGTGGATTCCGAAAGCAGTGGCCGACGTTTGTCACGGCGGGACTGCTCCTGGGATTCGTGATGGGGCTCTTCCTCGCCTTCGTTCGCGAGGCCTTCGACTTCTCCCTTCGGCAGATCGAAGAGATCGAGGAACTGCTCAAACTGAGCGTCCTCGGTCTGATCCCCCGCCACACGCCGGGCCGAGGAACTCTCGCGGAAACCTCGCCGAAACCCTACGCCCCCTCGATCGTCGAACGGGTCCCCCTGTTGAGCTTCCCCCGATCGCCGGTCTCGGAAAGTTTCCGAACGCTTCGCACCACCGTCCGCCGGATCGAGCCCGGCCATGAAGTGTACCTCGTGACCAGCGCCAGCCCCCAGGAGGGAAAATCTCTCCTCTCCCTCAACCTTTCCCTGGCCATGGCCCAGATCGGACTGAAAACGCTCCTCGTTGAGGCCAACATGCGCCGTCCCACCTTGGACAAAGTCATCGGTTTCAAGTCCTCCCCCGGCCTCATTCAAGTCCTCCAGGGAGCGATCGACTGGCACGAGGCGGTTCGCACACTCCCGGACCTCCTGCTCTCATCATGGACGCTTGATCTGGCGGAGGGGTCGGGGTTGGACCGGTTGGATTTCATTCCATCCGGAGGAAGCATCCATCATCCGTCCGAACTGATCGAAGACGGGTTCGACAATTTCAAACTGGCCGACGAGTGGCGCAAGGCCTACGACGCGGTCATTTTCGACGCGCCTCCCGTGGTGCCGGTCACGGACTCCGCCACGCTGGCCCGCTTCGCCGATCGGATTCTACTCGTCTATCGCATGGGGCGCACGCCTAGAGACCTCGTCCAACGCGCCAAGAAGAATCTGGAAGCCGCCGGCGGGAAGATACTGGGCGTCATCGTCAATGACGTCGAGTTCCGGGAAATCTCCGTTGGCGTCGGGTATCGCTACGGCCGGTACTATCATGCCGCGGAGACCACCCCCACGCGATCTTCCCGCCGGCAGAAGAAAGCCGCCTGAAAGAATCGAATCATCGAGCCATGTGATGATGGAGTCATCGCCGGAGAGTCTCGCCGGCTGGATCCCAACCGCCCCCCACAGCCACTTGATTCCATGACTACATGATCCGATGATTCCATTCTTCTAATGGGGTCATGTGGTGATGGGGCCATGGGGGGGGCGGGAAGTCCGCTCGATGGCTCCATGATTACATGATTCCATGACTCCATTCCTTCGATGTGCTATGTTCCCTTCCGATGCGGAAGGCACTCCTCAGCGTCTCGGACAAGACGGGGCTGGTCGAATTCGCCCGGGGCCTGACGTCGCTCGGATTCCATCTGCTCTCCACCGGCGGCACGGCACGCGTACTCAAGGAAACCGGCATCGAAGTGACGGACGTCGGCACCTACACCGGTTTTCCAGAAATGCTCGACGGCCGTGTAAAAACACTGCATCCCCGGATACACGCAGGAATTCTGGCCCGCCGCAATCATCCTGACGATCTGGCCGCTCTGAAGCGGAACGATATTCCCACCATCGATCTCGTGGCCGTCAACCTCTATCCCTTTGAGGAGAAAGTGCATGGAGGCCACACACCGCTGGACGAGGCGATTGAAGAAATCGACATCGGGGGGCCCACCCTGGTCCGGGCCGCCGCGAAGAACTTCGAACACGTCTGCGTGGTGATCGATCCCGCGGATTACCCCGCCGTGCTGGACCGGCTCAAGAAGAATACTCTGGACCGCGAATTCCGCCTGGCCCTGGCCGGCAGGGTGTTTTCGAGGACCGCCGCCTACGACGCGGCCATTTCCAATTACTTTGCCGAGCGACGCGCGGGAACCGATCTGCCGGAGACTCTGACGGTTCAACTGAAGAAAATCCAACATTTGCGGTACGGCGAGAACCCGCATCAACGCGGCGGTTCCTATCGATTGCTGGGCCATACATCCCTCGGCATCCTGGACAGCCGCCAACTCCAGGGCAAGGAACTTTCGTACAACAATCTCGTGGATGCGGAAGTGGCCGCACTTATCGTCAGGCAGTTTCCCGGCTGCGCCGCCGTCGTGATCAAGCACAACAATCCCTCCGGTGTGGGAACGCATCCCGCCTCCCTCAAGGAAGCCTATGTGAAAGCGCGCGACACCGATCCGGTGTCCGCCTTCGGAGGCGTCGCCGCCTTCAACACGGATCTCGACCCCGCTACAGCCCAGGAAATGACCAAGACCTTCACGGAGGTGGTCGTCGCGCCCGGATACGCTCCGGCCGCGTTGGAGGCCCTAAAAACAAAAAAGGATCTCAGAATTCTCGAGTGGAGATCTGAACACGCCCTCTCGCATGTCCCGCTTGACGTGCGGACGATCGGTGGTGGCGCGCTGGTTCAGGACCTGGACGTGGAGCCGGACGACCCCTCCCACTGGAAAACCGTCACGAAGAGGCCTCCCTCCGACAAAGAAGTTCAGGCCCTCGTTTTCGGCTGGCGTGTCTGCCGTTTTGTGAAATCCAACGCCATCGTCTTCACGACCACGGATCGCACGCTCGGCGTGGGCGCGGGGCAGATGTCGCGGGTGGACTCCGTCAAGATCGCAGGCACGAAGATGCGGGAATTCAAGCTGGAAGGCCGGCCTCTGGCCATGGGGTCGGATGCTTTCTTCCCCTTCAGGGACGGCATCGACGAGGCGGCCAAGATGGGCGTGACGGCCATTGTCCAACCTGGAGGGTCGATTCGCGACTCCGAAGTCATCGCCGCCGCCGACGAGCACGGCATGGCCATGATGTTCACCGGTCGCCGCCACTTCCGCCACTAGTTGGCCACCCGTTCACTGTTTGAGGCAGCCGGGCGCCTCCAGGAATGCCACCGGATGCTCGTTTTCACGGGCGCCGGCATTTCCGCGGAGAGCGGCATCCCCACGTTTCGCGGTCAGGGCGGGATCTGGGAAAAATACGAACCTGAATCCTTCGGAACCCTGCCGGGACTCGGCATGGTCTGGCTCACCCAACCCCAGCGGTTGTTGGAATTCATCGTCGAAGCGATGCAAACCTTCCTGCGAGCCGCCCCCAATCCCGCCCATCTCGCCATCGGGGAGGCCGAAAGGAAAGGGAGCGTCCGGGCGATTGTGACGCAGAACATCGACGATCTCCACGAAAGGGGCGGCTCGCGAACTCTGTACAAACTTCATGGCGACCTCTACACCCTCCGTTGCCTTCGATGCGACGGGCGGGCGAAGTTTGATCGCTCATCCGTCCAGGCCATCCTCAACCAACTGGATCAGATGCGCGTCGGGCGGCTCGCCCTGCTCAGGAAACTGTGGGAGATCCTGCCCCGATGTCCATCGTGCGAGGGACATACCCGGCCGGACGTCGTCTTCTTCGGCGAATCGCTTCCCGAAACAGTGCTGGCCGCCGCTCAGGAGGAGGCCGCGAAGTGCGATGCGCTCCTCATCGTCGGAACCTCAGGGGTGGTCTATCCTGCGGCCTTGATCCCGCAAATGGCCGCGCGAAGCGGAGCCTTGATCGTCGAAGTGAACAACGAGGAAACTCCCTACACCCAGATTTCAAATTATTCGTTCCTCCGCAAAGCCGGAGAGATCGTTCCGAAACTCCTCGGAATGTGATCATGGCATGATGTAGCCATGTAACCATGTATTCATGTAATCAAGTGGAAGAGCCGCGTTCCCAAAGACCACGTGATCACATGACCACGTGATTACATGGCCACATGGATACATGATCACATTCCTAGAAATGAACATCCACCATCACTGAGAAACGGATGTTCTTTTCTCCTTTCAGTTCCCGTTGCACCCCGGCGCCCAAGGTCGCCTTCGGAGCATTCCACGCGGCTCCGAAGGTGATGCTGTTCTGTGCCTCGGGCTGATCGGGCGGTTTCTCAACCAGATATCCTCCCCGGAAATCCACCTGCTCCTCCAGGGTCAATTGGAGGGCCGCTCCCCACTGCGTGACCGATTTCTCGAAAGGAACTTCCTTCACGTGGCCGGTGGCCAGAACGTACGGTGGATATTTCGCTGAAATCCCTCCGGAGATCTCGCGCCGCCCTTCCGGAAAAATGCTCTTCACCTCCACCACATTGTACGCCGCCAAGCCGAGCGCGCCGTATTCGAACGGCGCCCACAGAAAACCCGCGTCGCCGGTGAAGCCCTCGTGCTTCTCCACGATCTTGTCTCCGATGAAATCGTAGATGTCACGGGTCATCCGAAGGTACTTCACCCCTCCGCCGAGGTACACACCCTCAAGGAGATCGTAGGACAAGGCCAGGTGTCCGCGGTGAAGCCCCCGGCCTGAGCTGCCGCTTCCCTCGGGCTCGTAGTGCCGCACGTACGCCACTCCGGCGGCCACCGGCTGCGTTTCCGAGTCGACGATGCTGCCGACAAATTCCCTCTCCCGCCCGGGAACGGTGTTGAAAGCGAAAGCAAGCGCGTAACGTTCCCACTGACTCATGCCGGCCGGGTTGGAGGTGATGGCGCTGTTGTCGTCCGCCGCCGCGACCATGGAATTCGCCAGGCCGGCCGGTTTGGAGGTGATGAAGTCGCTGGCATCCGCGGCGCTCGTGAGTCGTGAGTGGTAAGTCGCCAGTAGAATGAATGCAGAGACCGCTGTATGCCGGAACCCGTGAAGCCGTGAAGCCGTGAAGCCGCCGGAGGGAGACGAGCCCGAGAGTGACTGGATCACGGGATCACGATTCACGGGGTCACGACCCGGCCTCAGCCGAATTCCCGCATCCCTTCGATGATCTTCGGGAGTAGATTTCCCCGGACGGTCTTGGCCGCAACCTTGATGGCATTCTTCACGGCCAACGCCCTCGACCGACCGTGCGCCTTGATCATGAGTCGGTCGAATCCGATCAGCGGTGCTCCGCCGTACTGTTCCCAGTCGGTGACCTGCTTGAGCTGCCTAATGCCGCTGCGGAGGGCCAGAAGTCCGAATTTCCAGAGGAACTTTTCTTTGAAGGCGTAGTGGGCCAGCCGCATGGCCGTTTCGCTGACCCCCTCAAGCATTTTGACCACGACATTTCCGTAGAAACCGGCGCAGACCACCACATCGGCAGTTCCTTTGGGGATGTCCACCCCTTCCACATTTCCGATGAACTGAATCTGCCTGCCGGTTTTCAGAAGCTGGTGCGCCTCCTTGATCTCCGGCAGTCCTTTCATCTCCTCCGTCCCGTTCGAGAGCAGCGCCACCTTCGGCCTCGCATTGCGGCTGATGATCGAGGCGTACACGCTTCCCATCACGGCAAACGACACCAGATCTCTCGGCGCAGCCGTCACGGTGGCTCCTACGTCAAGGATCAAGGAGAAGGGATCCTCCTTCTCGCCGCGACGAATTTCGGTCGGATACACCGCCGCGAGCGCCGCGCGGGTCACGCCCGGGGCACGGTTGAAATGCTTGGCACAGGCCATGATGGCCGCGCCTGTGTTGCCGGCCGTCACCATCACCTCGGCGCGCCCTTCCTTCACCACCCTCGCCACCACGTTCATCGAGGCCAGGGGTTTCCGTTCCACCGCCTCCCTGGGTTCCTCATCCATCCCAATGACCTCGCGAGCGTGCTCCACCTCAATCTGTTTGGGATCGTAGGAAAGGCCGCTCAGGAGGGTCTCGATCCGAGCGCGATCACCGACGAGGAGGATCTTGTTGTCAGATTCCTGCGAGGCCAGCACGGCCCCGCGGACGATTTCGTCCGGGGCGTGATCCCCTCCCATGGCGTCGACGGCTATGGTCGCCATCGTCGATCAGCCTTCACTGAACTTCCGCGCCACAATTCTCTGAAGTAAAGCCGGATTCGCTTTGCCCTTCGTCTCTTTCATCGCCTGCCCTACAAAAAATTGGAGGAGCTTCGTTTCGCCGGATCGAACCCGCTCCGCCTCTTTCGGAAACTTCGCCACGACGGCCGCAACCACCGTCTCGATATCGCCTTCGTTCGTGATCTGCTTGAGGCCCCTTTTCTCGATGATCGTGGGCGCTCTCTGGCCGGATACGACCATCTCCTCCAAAATCTCCTTGCCCATCTTGCCGCTGACTGTACCCGATTCGATGGCTTTCAGCAGTTCCGAAAGAGAGGCCGGCGTCACAGGCCCACCCACGATCGGACGATTGTGTTTCCGAAGCATGCCGACCAATTCCACGCTCAGCCAGTTGCTGACCGTTTTGGCCTGGGGATGGACGGCCACTGCTTTCTCAAAAAACTCCACGAGATCGAGATCATCAATGAGCGTCTCGGCATCGGCGGCCGGTAGCCCCAGCGTCTCGACATATCTTCGAAGTTTTTCCAGGGGCAATTCGGGAATCTGAGATCGTACCTCGCCCAACCATGCCTCCGGAATCCGGATGGGGAGCAAATCCGGATCGGGAAAGTACCGGTAGTCGTGAGCCTCCTCCTTGCTCCGCATCGGACGGGTCTCTGCCGCTTCCGCGTCCCAAAGGCGGGTTTCCTGAACAATCCGCTCCCCCTGTTCCAAGGCCTTCGCCTGTCTTTGCCGCTCGTACTCCAACGCCAGTTGGACATTGCGGAACGAATTCATATTCTTGATCTCCACCTTGGTCCCCAGCTTGGAGTCGCCCTCTCGGCGTATGGAGATGTTCGCATCGCAGCGCAGACTTCCCTCCTCCATGTTGCCGTCGCACACACCGGTGTACCGCAGGATGTTTCTCAGATTCTTGAGGTACTCGGCGGCCTCTTCGGACGACCGCATCTCCGGTTCGCTGACGATTTCGACCAGCGGCACTCCGCACCGGTTGAAGTCGACGAGACTGGCGTTTCGTTCGTGCACCAATTTGCCGGCATCTTCCTCCATGTGCATCCGCACCAAGCCGACTTTCTTCATGCCTGCTTTCTCACGCACATCCACGTGGCCGCCGGTGGCCAGCGGACTCTCATACTGCGAAATCTGGTAAGCCTTCGGCAGATCGGGGTAGAAATAGTTCTTCCGCGCCATGATGCTTTCCGGATGGACGCGGCAGCCTGCCGCCGTTGCCGCCTTCATCGCGAGACGCACCGCTTCCCGGTTGATCACCGGAAGCACCCCCGGCATGCCGAGGCACACGGGACAGACGTTTGAATTCGGAGAATCGCCGAACCGGGTGGAGCAGCCGCAAAAGAGTTTCGTGCGGGTTTTGAGTTGGGCATGAACCTCCAGCCCGATGACGGTCTCGAACATATCCGAACGATATCCGTCGCCTATCGGTGTGTCAACGATGTAGATTCTTGTTTTTGCGGGGATCGGAGGGCCGAGAGATCAGCCGGGCGGACGGGGGCGGGGCTATGCAGCCTTTTTGGTCTCCAGCTTGGTGATTCTCTCCTCGTGATCCTTGAGCTTTGGGGCCAAGATCTCTATCAGGTGTTCGATCCGGGAGTTGGTCTGCTCGATGCGGGAGTTGGTCTGCTCGATGCGGGAGCTGAGATCCTCCCGCATGGCGGCCATCTCCCGCCTCACGGACGAGAGCTCGCTCACAATCTGTTCCAGCAAGACGTGAGTGCGGGCTTCTCCGTTCCCCCGCTGACCGTTGGACTTCCGCCGTTTCACATCCACAGTCTACCTTCCCTATTGAAGCCATTCAACCTTGCACACACCGAAGACCACTATGCCGGCCCCGCAATGCCGGTGATAAAGCTACTTGCGGGGAGCCTTCTTCTGCGATCCAGGAGGGGTGGGGAGCTTGCCGCCCGGAGACGGGGATGGCGGCGCGTTTCCGGGATCTTCGAGAATGCGGATCTTGTCGTCGCCCCAGTACATCTTGCCCTGCCCCGTTTCAGCGGGGTCGCCGGACTCGGACGAGACGAAGACTTTCATGAGGCCGTCCAGTTCCCAGCCGCGGATGTCTTTCAGGAGGTCAATCACGAGCGATCTTGGAAACTTCGCTTCCCACCTCCCGCCTCCCTCCTCCCAGTTCACACGGTCCGCCGCAACGGTCCCCTGGAATTTCGTCGTCGTCGCAAGCAGGCCGGCATTCTGCGGCGCGGAGAGATAGGCAGTAATCCATTTCCCTTCGCTCTTGAAGTTCAGCGTGTCCGGATCCACATCCAACTCCACCTTCACCGGCTCCTTCTCCGTCGTCTGAATGATGAGCGTGTTCGACCACACCTCGCCGATCCAGATCCTCGACGGATCACCCAGAGGGGGAACAATGTCGGGATTGATTGTCTTGTTTCGAAGGAGCCACCTGGCCCGGTAGGTCATGGCAGGAAAAGAGGGAATCGTGGGGCACTCTGCGAGAAACTCGCAGCTGGAATCATAGATGGGAGCGGTCCCAAAGAACCGATCCACGTTGGGATAGGTTCGGCTAAACGTCTCGCCCTGCTTGACAAGCGGGTACCAAAACGCAGCCTGCCGGGGCTCGGCAATTTCTCCGCTAAACCTGGAAACAAGTGGACGTCCCAATGAATCATGGAGTTCGAACTTCTTGGATCCTTGCATGTACAATGAATTGTGCGGCGCATAGACGTTCAGCTCGCGATCCATCCCATTGAACACGGAGAAAGTGAGAGCCCACGGGGCACCCGTTCTGACCACCTGGCCGGGAATTGAAAGCGTTGGTGCAACTGCACTTATCTCTCCGACGAGCGCAGAAGCGGCAACGACAAGGACTGCCGATAGGTTCATAGCTCGCACCTTGGAAACTTTGTCGGATCGCACTCGTCGGGAGGTACCTGGTCCTCCCTGCAAGTGTAGTATGTAGCGCAAGGCCCGGTGGCTTGGGAGGGATCGTTGTTCGGGCACGGATCGAAGCACGCGTTTTGGCATGTCTCAGCCATCGTCTCGGAACCAATCTCGGTGACTGGCACCTTCGACTTCTGTTCTTCAACGCAGAGATGGATCAGTTCATGCAGCAAGGTGGGTTCCCAACGGTTTTTGCCCGCCTGCTCCTTGCATACAACGGCCTGATTACCCCCCGACCAGCCGCTGAAACCCGGGCACTCCGGGTCGGAATTATCATGGCAGGCAATCTTGGCCCCGCCGCTCGACGGATCCCCCGACAATCTCTTGACGCATTCCGCCAGATTTCCGTGGAGGCAATCCTGCCCATTCTTCTGCGGCGGGTCTGTCTTCCACGTCTTCTGGAGGCACGCCACGCGGTTTTCGCATTGGGACTGATCGGCTTGGCACGGGTTGTCGGCTTCACAGGAGAATGCCCGCCTTGGGGCCAAGAGGTCGTGCTCCCATTCGGGCCGCTCCGGCGCGAGGGTCGGAGGTCCCAGCTTCAAGTACCCCTGAATACTGCTCAGCCTCGCCTCCGACGCCACCCTCGTCCATCTCAATCCCGCCATCTCCAAACTCTCCCTCCCCTCCGGCATCCGCTCCACCTCCAATTCAACGGCCACAGGAGGCAACTCCCATTCCATCGATCCCCCGGCGTGACAAACATAGGGACTGTCCTCCTTTTGAGGATCAACCACCTCCGCTCCCGGCACGCACACCAGCGCTCCCCCAGTGGTCGGGTACACCCCGTTGAGCCTCACCCCTTGCTCCTCCACCGCGGGCGTGAAGGACATCGCCGTCTCCACGTCGATCGGAGGATAGGCCACCACCATCAACGCCGAAACCGCCTCCGCCGGATCTCTCCAAGGCCCCCTCCCGGAAACCAACCGGGACGGCGCCATCCCCGGACACCCCCCCGGAGGGGCAAAATCGGATGAAGCGCGAGCCTTCAAAATCACGTCATTGTGATACCACCAGTCATAGCCGGTCCCAACGTCCGGGTGACAGAATCCCCCAAAGGCGTCCCACTGAAGATGCACGGACGTCTCCTCAACCGCCCCGGCGTCACAGGCATATTTGATCGCATCCGCGCAGTCGGAAAACGTGTAGTCGGTCCCCGGCATGGCGTTGTCATGGAAGGACCACTCCAAGCAGCCCCGTTGCGTCCCATCCGATTCAAGGTCCGCCGTCACGTGAATCACTTCGTCCACCACCCGAGGCTCTCCCGGCACGCAGCCCCCACCAACCGGGTCCGGGTACGCGGGCGTGTCCCCGCGGGTATGCACCTCAAACCGATGGTCGCAGTGGAACGACGTCGGCATGAAGGGACCCTCCGCACCTCCCGGAACCCGCACCGGCGCCTGAGCAGGCTGAGGCTCGGCCGGGACCACCCGAACCACAAGAGGAACCGATCGAACGGAGCAGCCCTCCTTCGTCAGCGCTCCCAGCGTCACCAGATAGTTCCCCGGTCCAACGGGGACCGCGTGGGCCGTCACCGACCCCTCCACCCCCACCGGCACCGTCTCCACCGGCGGCTGACCGGCATCCGACTGCCAGAGGGTAAACACCTCCTCCAACTTCTCAATCGGCAGACCCATCACCCGAAGGAAATCCCCCGCACGAACCCTCAATCGAAGAGGAGAAAGGGAGTAATGCGTGGAAGTGGGACAAGCCGGAACGCCAGCCAACAGTGTGCCGGAGGGATCGATCCCCTTCGTCCCCATGGGATCAAGGGCCGATTCACCCACGAGTTGATCCCCTCCGATCCGCTTCGAACCTTCGCCCGGAGGAGAGTCCTTCCCCCCACACCCGGAAGGAGACAGGTGAAACACCGCGCTTAGGCTCATGGCCATAAGAAGAGTGACACGTGACGCAAGACTCGAAAGACATTTCTCTCTCCGGCGTTCACGTGCAACATTCGACGTTCCATCAGCCCCCGCCATGCCATGCGATTAACACCCCTCAGGCGCCGGCCGTCCTGGCCAGCGTTTCATGGGCGAGTGCCGCACCCCATCGCCGAGGACGGCAGGTGCCACGATAGGAGACACCGCAGGATGCGGTGCATGTCGCGTGGCCATCCGTGGCCGGCACACTTTCGTGAATTGTAAGTGCGTCTACCAAAATGCGTAGGGGAGGGTCTTCAGACCCTCCCGACAAGAGGGAGCATCTGAAGATGCTCCCCTACGAATCGGCATTCCGTTAGACGCACTAGGTCGTGAGTCGAAACCCCACACAGGAATGTAATCATGTGGACATGGGGTCATGTGGTCAAGCAGCCCACTAACGCGCTTGACTTGGAAGCGTTGCGGCCTAGAATCCAGGCATCGACATGTCCATACGGGGGATCTCGCCGGGTTTGCCGCCTCACGGCCTTCAGGGGTAGGGACCGCATGCTGGCCAAGGTTCTCTCTGCGTCCGTAGTGGGAATCGATGCCTTTGTCGTGGAAGTTGAAGTCGATCTCGCCCTGGGACTGCCCAACTTCGCGACGGTCGGTCTCGCCGAAGGGGCCGTTCGCGAAAGCAAGGACCGCGTGAAAGCGGCCATCAAGAACTCGGGGTACGAGTACCCCAATCGAAAGATCACCGTCAATCTCGCGCCCGCCGATGTGAAGAAGGAAGGCTCGCACTTCGATCTGCCGATCGCGCTAGGATTGCTCGTGGCGCAGGATGCCATCCAAGGCGATGGTCTTTCCCAATACATGCTCATCGGCGAGCTCTCGCTCGATGGCGCGCTGCGTCGTGTTCAGGGCTGTCTTCCGATGGCCATCACGGCGGGCGAGAAAGGTTTCAAAGGCGTCATCGTACCGGTGGAGAACGGCCCCGAGGCCGCCGTCGTGAAAGGCATCGATGTGATCCCCGCGCGGTCCCTCCCTGAAGTCGTCGAGTTTCTCGCCGGGCTGAAGCCGATCCAGCCCCTTCCCCATGGCGCGGCCTCCCTCGCCGAAGCCCCCACCGACTATTCGGTCGATTTCAACGAGGTCCGCGGACAGCACCACTCCAAGCGAGCCCTCGAAATCGCCGCTGCCGGAGGCCACAACGTCCTCATGATGGGTCCACCGGGAACGGGGAAGACGATGCTCGCGATGCGCCTGCCCACCATCCTTCCCCAGATGGGATTCGAGGAGGCCTTGGAAACGACGAAAGTGTACAGCGTGATGGGCCTCCTCCAAAACGGCGAAGCGATCGTCACGCGCCGTCCCTTCCGATCCCCCCACCACACGATTTCTGATGCGGGGCTTGTGGGCGGCGGTCAAAATCCCAAGCCGGGCGAGGTCTCCCTTGCCCACAACGGCGTGCTCTTTCTGGATGAGCTTCCCGAATTCCGGCGGAATGTGCTTGAAGTCCTCCGACAGCCGATGGAAGATCATCGCGTGGTTATTTCGCGCGCCACCGCGTCCGTTGCGTATCCTTCGAGGTTCATGCTCGTGGCCGCCTCCAACCCCTGCCCTTGTGGCTTCCTCCTGGATCCGCACCGGGCGTGCACATGTTCGCCCACCCAGGTGCACAAGTACCGGTCGAAGCTGTCCGGCCCTCTGATGGATCGCATCGACCTGCACATCGAAGTCCCTGGGGTGGCCTTCAAGGATCTGAGCGGACTTTCTCCTGGCGAGCCATCGGCCGCCATTCGCGAGCGCGTGGAAAAGGCGCGTACCGTGCAGAAGGAACGCTTCAAAGGGAAAAGGATCTACTCGAACGCCCAAATGAACAGCCGGATGATCAAGAGGTTCTGCGAAACGGATGCCGATGCGCAAGGGGTCCTCGAAGCGGCCATGGAAAAGTTCAATCTCTCCGCCCGCGGTTACACCCGCATTCTGAAGGTGGCCCGGACGATTGCGGACCTCGAGGGCGCCGAACACATCCGGGGAACGCATATCAGCGAAACGCTCCAGTACCGGATGCTGGATCGGTTTCTGAACTGATTCCCATGGAAGCACCCCCCCCGCACCTGCGCCCCGCTGCAATCGTAAGCGGCTTACTCTGGCGACCATTCCAAACTCTGGGAAAACTCAAGGCTCAGGACTACGTGTCCACCCCCGTCGCCTGGCTCCTCCTGGTCGGTTGGAGCGCCGTGGAGGTCCTCACGTGGATGTGGGCCGGCCTGCGCCACGACGGCAATTCACTCAAGGTTCTTTGGATTGGAGAGTTCATCTCTCCGCATGAGCATCTACGACTTTCAGCCGGAGCGGAGTTCCTTCTGCTGCTTGTCTTCAAGGTCTGCTGCGATCTTGCGCTCATCCTGATCTCGCACCGGCTCGCCGTCCACCGGCTGAACGCGAAGGAGGGGGGCCTGGGGAGGTGGTTCAGGTGTTACTGCGTCCTGATGGGCGTACTCGACATCTACTTCGTCTTCACCGCGCTCATCGCGCTGCTGCCCGGCGACGCGCAGACGGCGATGTCGGCTTCGCACGCCGCCCTCGCCATGTGTCTCGCCTGGAACATCGCGGTCTTCACGCGGGCGTATGGACAGGTGTATGGACTGTCGGACGATCGGGCCTTCAGAGGATTTTTCCTTGGGATCATCGTGATCCCGGCGAGCCTACTCCTGATTTTCGCCGCCTCGGGCGTGATCGCGTCGCTCGACCGCGCCTTCTGGCATCTGCTCACGCCGCCGGATTAGAGCCTATCCCAAAACCCGGCGGAAGCGGAGCGGGTTTCGCGGAGCCTAAAGGCTCCGCTACAGGCGAAAAACAGCTTCTCCGTAGCGGGCCCTCGCTGCCGCCCGGCTCCGAACTCGTTCGGGGCCGCGGCCGCACTCGAAGACGTGTCAGGGTCCGCGATACGTTTTGGGACAGGCTCTGAGCTCGACTTTTGCCATTTCTCCATGCTGTGTGAACCTCACTTCACGAGGGAAGGCCATTTCTACGCCGTGAATTTTGAGACAGGAGCCGTTTTCCGGTCTCGTTTCAAAATTCATCGCTCAGAATCTCGCTCGGATGGGAAGGTATCTTCAGACACCGTTCAAGAATGGCAAATGCCGATTCGTAGGGGAGCATCTTCAGATGCTCCCCCTTGTCGGGAGGGTCTGAAGACCCTCCCCTACTTGCTCCCTCTTGTCGGGAGGGTCTGAAGACCCCCCCCTACTTGCTCCCCCTTGTCGGGAGGGTCTGAAGACCCCCCCCTACTTGCTCCCTCTTGTCGGGAGGGTCTGAAGACCCCCCCCTACGCATCATGACCAACATAAACCTTTCAAAAAATGGCAAAAGTCGATCTTAGAACGAAACCGGCGTTAAGCAGGAGAAGCATCTCCACGCCCACGTAGCCGAAGGCGCGGGGCATCTGATACCAACTGAACGGCCACCAGAGCGGCAGGCGCGGCTCCGGAGCATCGGTGGCGTCCCAGAACACGTGGGTGGCGACGGCTGTGAAAAGGATCCATCCCCATGACGCCCGCCCCGTCACGACCCACCCGACCAGGCCCAACCCGGCCGCGAAGACCAGACTGTGCGTCACCGGCGTTTCCGTATTCATGACCTTCATGAAGTCGAAAGATCCCGCCACGATGATGTGATCGGCATCGATGGCCGTGGCCGCGAGGTAGCTCACCGCGATGGAGATCCCCGCGCCGAGTCCCAAGGCTCTCGCGACGCTCCGGTTGATCGCAACGGCCATGAGTCCCTCGAAGACCATGGTCTCGATCACATTCCGGCCATAGCCTGGGACGGCGACCAGGTTCAACCTCCACAGTTCGCAGGCCGCCGCAAGGGCCGCCAGGGCGCACTGATCGAGGAAGAAGCCTCTCCACCTGGGCGTAACGCTATTCTCCAATGTCATTGTGGTTTTCCGGAAACGCCGTGAAGCGATATCCCGAAGGGAGATTGCTTCGCTTCGCCCCGTTCAGCGGGGCTTCGCTCGCAATGACCTGGCGTGGGTGTCATTGCGAGGGTCGGGGGTCCTGGCCCGGCCCGAAGCAATCCCAGCCAAGACGGGTCCCAAAGACCCTCATCCGCGGAAACGGTTCGTCAGCGGCATTCGACGGTCCCGCCCGAACGCCTTCGGCGTGATTTTCACCCCGGGAGCGGCCTGGCGCCTCTTGTACTCGCTCCGCTCCACCAGCCCGGCCACCCGCTCAACCAGCTTTCGGTCCTGCCCCGAGCGGGCGATCTCATCCACGCTCCGATCCTCCTCCACATATTGCTTCAGAATGGGGTCGAGCACTTCGTAGGGTGGAAGGGAGTCCGTATCCTTTTGATTCGCCCGAAGCTCAGCCGTGGGCGCCTTTTCCAACACCCGATCGGGAATCACCCCACTACCCGAAACGCCGCCGGAGGCGGCGGTGAGTTTTCGGCCCGTCGGGCCTGTTTCGGGTGGTGGGGTCACCGGTCCGATCGTATTCCGGTAACGTGACAACCTGTACACGAGGGTCTTTGGGATGTCCTTGATCACGGCGAACCCCCCGGCGGTGTCCCCGTACAAGGTGCAGTATCCCGTGCTGATTTCACTCTTGTTGCCCGTGGTGAGGACGAGCCGGCCGAATTTGTTCGAGAGGGTCATCAAAAGCGTTCCCCGGATACGAGCCTGGAGGTTTTCCTCCGCCTCCGACGGCGGGAGCCCGGCGAAATCCCGGCTGAGCACTTCCAGCATGGCCTTGAAAGGCGGTTCGATGGGAACGATCCGGAAATCGATCCGGAGCCGATCGGCCAGTTCTTTCGCATCCACCACACTCTCCTCCGAAGTGAACCGCGAGGGAAGCGCAAATCCGACCACGTTTTCGGAACCGAGCGCATCGGCGGCGATCGCGGCCGTCAGAGCCGAATCAATCCCGCCGCTCAGGCCGATGAGGACCTTGGTGAAACCATTCTTGCGCACATAGTCTCCGGTCCCCATCACCAGCGCTTTGTAGATCTCCGCCTCCTCCTCGAGCGCGTCGAGCCGGGCCGGCGCCAAAGCCGGGCGGGATATCGGCGCACCCAGCCTGAAGTTGGCGCATCGGAGCCTTCCGGGCCTCCCGTACGGACGCTTTGACTCGAACTCCATATCCACCACCACGAAATCTTCCTCGAACTGGAGGCCCCGCGCCACAACGCGGCCAAAGGGATTCACCACCAGACTGTGCCCATCGAACACGAGCTCATCCTGGCCGCCCACGCAATTGCAGTACAGTACCCAGGCGCGCCCCGCCTTCGCCCATCCCTTCAAAAGCTTGAGACGCTCGTGCACTTTCCCGGCATGGTACGGGGAGGAGGAGAGATTGAGCAGCAGCTCGACCTTTCCCTTCTCACAAAGAGCCCTGCACGGCCCTTCCGGGCTCCACAGGTCCTCACAAATGGTCACACCGGCTCGGATCCCGTTGAGCGAGAGGACGAGCGGCTGCGACCCCTCGGAAAAATACCGCTTCTCGTCGAACACCCCATAGTTGGGAAGGAGGATCTTGTGGTAGACCGCGTGGACGCTTCCGGCACGACACACGGCCGCCGCGTTGTACCGCTTCTGCCCCTGAAGATGTACGCACCCGATGAGGACGATCGTGCGGCGGGTCTCCCGCGCTGCCTTCCAAACGGCGGCAAGGCTCGACTCGACGAACTTCTTCTTGAAGAGCAAGTCCTCCGGGGGATATCCGGTCATCACCAGCTCCGGGGTCAGGAGAACATCGGCCCCCATGGATTCGGCCCTTCGAATGGCGTCCCGCACCTTGCGCGCATTCCCTTCAAGATCGCCCACGGTCGGGTTGATCTGCGCCAAGGCCACCCGAAGAGTCTGAGCCGATTTCTTCATGTCCGTTTCCTTCTCAGCGTGTTTCGATGGATGCCCAGGATTTCCGCGGCCTTCATCTGGTTCCCCCGCGTATGCTCCAGCGTCTCTCGAATCAGCATGTCGTCCAGCTCAGCCCTGAATCGATCGGCCAAACCGCTCTCGCCGGCCTTCAGGCGCTCTTGGACCTCTCTCGACAGCCCCACCCTCCAATCCCCTCCCGGTCTTCCAACGCCCGATTGCACCTGGTCCGGCAGCAAATCCGGCGTGATAGGCCGCTCCCGATGAATGGCCACGAGTTTCTTGATCAGGTTCTTCAGCTCGCGGACATTCCCCGGGAACTCATAGCGGGCAAGGGCATCGATCGCCTCGGCGGTCGGACCGCCGCCTCGGAGACGGTTTTCCCGCAAGGCCTCCTCTGTAAACATTCGGACGAGGGGGGGAATATCGGGCCGTCTCTGACGCAACGGCGGGATGGAGATCTCGATCACGGCAAGCCGATAGTACAAATCCTCGCGGAAGCGGCCCTGCCGAACGCGCTCCTGCAGGTCCGTATTCGATGCGCAAAGAACCCGCGCATCGACCTTCATGCTTCTGGAGGTTCCCAGCGGAGTGACTTCCTTGTCTTGGAGCACCCTCAAGAGCTTGGCTTGCGCATCCAGCGGAAGTTCGCCCACCTCATCCAGGAACAACGTTCCCCGATGGGCCATCGCAAATTTTCCCGACTTGCTGCGGTCGGCCCCCGTAAACGCTCCGCGCTCGTAGCCGAACAATTCGGCTTCCACCAGCCCCGCGGGGATCGCGGCGCAATTCACGCTCAAGAATGGGCCGTCCTTTCGGTGACTGTGTGTGTGGATCAGGCGGGCCACCACCTCCTTGCCGACTCCGCTTTCACCCGAGAGGAGGACCGTTTCCTCGGAGGACGCCGCTCGACCGGCCAGTTTGAACACATCCTGCATGGCGGGACTGACACCAATGACCGATTCCTGCTCAAGCCCCGGTTTCGGCACGGCTTCTCTTCCACGTCCCGCGCTTGCCGTCGGCCTCTGGACGCTGGACGCCACGGCATCCTTGACCACGGAACGAAGACGATCGATGTCGAACGGCTTCACGACGTAGTCGTATGCTCCCCAACGCATCGCTTCCATGACGAACGTGTGCTCCGCGTGACCCGTAATCACAATCACGTAGGGCGGATCCGGAAGGACCGAGATCTCACGAAGCAGGTCTATCCCCTTCGGTTCCGGAAGAAAGAGGTCCAGGAGGACCACGCCCGGCTTGAGCCTACGGATCTCAGGAAGCGCCTCGTCCGCCCCGGTCGCTTCATGAACGTCCAGACCTTCGGAGGCGAGCGCCTTGCGAATGATCGATCGCGCCGAGGGATCGTCGTCCACCACCAGGAGCCGGGCGCTCACTCCGCAGCCCCAATTTGAGATTTGAGATTTGAGATTTGAGATCCAAGAGGGGGTGAGGCCATCAGGCCCTCCTCAGCGGAAGCAGAATCTCGAACATGCCTCGCTCCGGATAGTGGAGGAGGCCCCGATGTTCTTTGATGATCCGATAGGAAATCGCGAGTCCCAGTCCCAACCCCTTGTCCTTCGAGGACCGATAGGGGGCGAAGAGCCAGTTTTCGAAACCGTCGGGAAGACCCGGGCCCGTGTCCTGAATAAGAATCGAAACCATGTTCCGTCCCGGCGTGTACACCGAGTCCATGGAGAGGCGCGTGGACAGTGTGATCTTCCCCCGTTCGCGCATGGCCTCGATGGCATTCTTCACGAGGTTGGACACGGCGCGCTTGAGCTTTTCGGCATCGACCGGAATCGGGGGCAGGCTGGGATCGAATCGGCGTTCTACGTCGATCCCTTTTTCCTTCATCATGCCCCTGAACAGACCGAGGGCGTCATCGAGCATTTCATGAATGTTCGTTTCCCTGAATTCGAACGACGTCGGTTTCGACAATTCCACCATCTCCAGCACCATGGCCTCGAGGCGCCTCGTTTCCGTTTCGAGAATCCGAACGAGCTCGGGGTCGAACCCTTCTTTCAGGAGCTGGGCCGCCCCTTTTACTCCCGTGAGGGGGCCTTTCATTTCGTGCAGGATCTCGCTCGCGACTTTGGCCAGAAGGACCAGCGTCTCCTCGCGGCGGGACTCATCTTCCATGGCTCGGAAGCGGGTGATGTTCCTCATGAGAATCACGAAAATGTCCCCCGGTCCCGCCACCGGAAAAAGGTCCAGGAGAAACGTGTAGGGAGCGAAGTTCCACCACATTCCGCGAACGCTTCGGCCCGAACGCAGCGTGGAGATTTCCGCAGCCATCCCTTTCAGAGCATCCAGTGCTCGCTCGCGACCGATCATCGTTAGAAGCTCCTGTGCGGCGGGATTCGTGTAGTGGAGATGCCCTCCGGAATCCGCCACGAGCACGGCATCCTGGATGTTATCCAGAATCGCAGAAGGTTCACAGGTACCCACGTTGCTGCATTATAGTGCATCCCGAACGGTCTGACAGCGAGCAAATCAGAATCCCAAGAGCATTTGCCAACCCTTCGGTACTCATGCAAGGTTGGGACACATGGTGTTTGCAGCATTCAAGATCGGAGGTCGAAAGTGAAGGCCGTACTTCTCAATCGCCACGGCGGGCTCGATGCGCTGGAGATGGGCACCTTGCCGGAACCGAGGGCGGAGGCCGGAGAGGCGGTGGTCCGCGTAAAAGCGTGCGGCCTGAATCATCTGGACGTGTGGGTGCGAAAGGGCCTGCCGAACCTGAAGCTCGATTACCCTCACGTGCTGGGGTCGGACATCGCGGGAATCGTGGATGACATCAAAGGCTCTCCGCCGCCCTTTCCGCAAGGCTCCAAGGACGGCGAATGGAAGGGTCAGGTCTCTCCGCCGCCGGGGATCGCCGCGGGGACACGCGTCGTTCTTTTTCCAGGGTTGACTTGTGGTTATTGCCCCCCGTGTATTTCCGGTCAGGACGACATGTGCCGGGAGTTCAAGCTTTTCGGAGAGCACGTATCGGGTGGATACACCGAAAAGATCAAGGTGCCCGTGCGCAATCTGGTGGCGATTCCGGACACGCTGAGTTTCGTCCAGGCCGCCTGTATTCCCGTTGCGTATCTCACAGCGTGGCACATGGTGGTGAACCGGGCACGCGTGCAGCCGGACGAGTGGGTACTGGTGACGGCGGCCGCGAGCGGCGTCAGCACGGGCGCGATCCAGATCGCCAAAATCTTCGGAGCGCAGGTCATTGCCGCGGCCTCCTCCAAGGAGAAACTCGCGAAAGCCAGGGAACTCGGCGCCGATGTTCTCGTGGACTACTCCAAGCCGGAATGGTCTCGGGAGGTGAAGAAGATTACGAATCGCCGCGGGGTGGATGTCATCCTAGACCACGTCGGCCAGTCGAAATGGGAAGACTACATTCCCATCCTTGCCAAAGGCGGGCGGCTGGTCATTTGCGGCGCATCGAGCGGCCACGAAGGGAAGACCGATCTGCGCCACGTTTTTTTCCGGCGGCTCTCGATCCTCGGATCCACCATGGGGTCGTCGACCGAATTCCGGCAACTCGTGGATTACGTCGGGCGGGGGCGGATCAAGCCCGTGATTTACAAGACCCTTCCACTCGAACAGGCCCGCGAGGCGCACCGAATCCTCGAGGAACGCGAGGTCATCGGCAAGGTCGTCCTGGAAATATAGAGGCTTCAAATGCGCGCTCGGTAGCCGCACCCTTCACGGGTGCGTCTTCGGACGCAGGCTGAAGCCTGCGCCTACCGTGTAGTGCTCAGCCCACCCCTTCGGATATCTTCTCGGATTCGAAAACGAAGAACTCCATTCCCGGCTTTTTCCACGCATCCGACGGGAGGCCGGCCTTGCGGCACGTTTCCGATAGGAACGTGTCGCGGTCCCACCCATTTTCCACCGGCACTTGGGGGAGGAGCACTCCCCGCTTGTGCTGTTTCATCACGCAGAGACCGTGTCGGCCGATATCAATTTCGGACAGATCCTTGATCGATCTGAGCGGCGTCAAGATGGAAAGCTCGATTTCGATCTCACCCAATTCCTTCGCCTCGACGGGCAGAAACCGGGGATCTTCGGAGGCCGCGGCCACCGTCAGATCCTGAAGCATCTCGACGAACGATTTTCGAGGCGCCAGCGATCCGATACATCCTCTCAACTCTCCCGAACGGCGCAGAGTGACAAAGAGACCCGATCCCGGCACATCCGGTGCGCCCGACTCAAGAGTGGGCTTCTCCCCCGTTCGGACAAAGCGATCCAGCGTGCTCCGTGAGAGGCGCAAGAGTTCTCTCGAAGCCTCCGGTGAAAGGCCCACAAACAAAGTGTAGACCTTTCCAGCCGGAGGGAAAAGGCGGCTATTCCCCCGGGGCGATTTCTTCCAGGTGGAGTTTCTCGATATGCACGGGGGGCGAGTAGACGACTTCGTCGGAGGCCCAAATGATCACCGGTTCGGAAGGACGCCCCACGGCCCGGATGCCGTTCAAAACACTCGAGACATTGTCGTTGATCCGGACGCAGTTCGCTCGGAGCGGTTTCTCCGCCCGGCCGTTTCGGATCAGAAACGAATCGCCCACGACGGTGGACGTGAAATCGCCCCGCTGCAATCCGTTGATCGGATACGTGTACCAGATCCGCCCGATGTAGACGCCGGAATCGACATCCCGAATCAGTGACGGCAAGTCCTTTTCCCCCTCTTCGACGAGCACATTGGTGGCGGCCGTGTGCGGCGCCTGTGCGAAATGCCGTCCGGGGCTGTTGCCGTACCGGAACCCGTTTCTGAACAACTGCCGTGAAGCGAGCGTTTCAGCGGGAACGCCGAGCTTGGACTTCACCTCCGGGTCCTTCAACAGCTTGGTGCCCTCGTGGTGCGACCCCAGAATTCCCCGGAGGACCCCGCGAACGATGAGTTCCGTCTTCCCCGTGGATATGCCCTCGCACGTGAGCGCCTTGGTTCCCATGTGTCCCATACGAGAGCCATCGTCCACCAACGTGAGAAGTTCCGAGGCGACCCTCTGGTCCATCCGCCCTTGGAAGGGGGAGCTTCCTGCAAAGAACGTCCCTGCGGTCACCGCCGGCACCACCAGATTGTTGAGCATGTCCGCCATCGCCTGCGGGCCCAAGATCACGCGGTACTCCCCCGACGAAATCCGCTCCCCCCCCATGCACCGGATGGCGTTCTCCGCGGCTTGAAATCCAACACGGCCGGAGAATCCGCGCAGCTCCGGGCCGGCAAAGGTGCACGTGCCTTTCGCGTTGTCCGATTCGACCATGGCGGTCACGTAGGCCATGAGCAACGTGGTTTCATCGGAGAGAATCCCCGTCGCGTCGGTGCGGGCCAACGCCATCCGCTCGGTCACCGCCGAAACATCTCCACTGAGGATCAGCCCCAGATCCCGCACGTCCCGGATACTCCCGGCTCGCACTTTCCCCACGATCGCGGACGTCCCCTTGCCGAGGACGGTATGGGGCCATGATATGTCGCCGTGCCATGGACGGCACGGCATGGACCATGGCCTGTCCTCCGAACCGGTCGAAAGTGCGGCCGGCATCACGCCGGACCGGGCTTTCAGCGCCTCGGAACGGGAGAACCCCTCGATCCCGCCTCGCACCACCTTCCAGCCGAGGTCGACGAGGGTCTTGTCCGATAGGCGCGACAGTGCCGGGTCGTGGTAGCGGGCCTTCGCAGACCTTTTCTTCGCCCACGCTGGAAATCCGTGGAAGGCCGGATCGGCTACGGCATTGCGCCGGGCTTTTTCCAAAGCCCTCTTCACCCCGCGCTGAGTGAAATCGGACGCCTCGGAGCCGAAGCCGATCTTGCGGACGCCCCCCTCTTCGAAAAGGATCCTTACCGCCAACCCGCGGAACTCGTACGTCTTGGGCTCCTCCACGCCATTGCACGGGAGGTGCGAGGCGTAGTGCAGCCGGGCCGTGTGGGCGAGATTTTCCGAGGCAAACACTTCTCCGGCAACCAGGCCCTTCTCCTTCTTCACGAGCCGGAGCCCGTCGGCCACCACCTTCCGCAAAATGGAAATTCCCATGGGGGACGATCTTAGCGGCACCCGTTGTGCAACTCAACACGCAGGTCCCGAGGCTAAACCTCGATAGCCGCTATCGAGGTTTAGCCTCCATAGGGCGTTTCGTGAAATTGACGCGTTCATCGGCGCAAACGTATAATAGAAGCATCGCCATGCCGCCCACCACGACGCGCCGTCCCTCCCGGCAACTCTTGAGCGACATCATCGTGGACATGGGCCTCGTGTCCAGAAGGGATCTCGATCATGCGCTCGAGGAGAGTCGGAAGCAGAACGTCCGCGTGGGAGAAATCCTCCTCCGAAAGGGGCTGGTCAGCGAGGAACAGATCGCGCAAGCCCTCGCCCGGCAATTCACCATGACGTACGTCCGGCTGGAAGGCAAAGACATCGCTTCGGAAACGGTCAAACTCATTCCCGAAGCCGTGGCTCGCCGACACACGATCGTGCCCGTCGAGAGCGGCCCGCAGGACCTGATGCTCGGAATGGCCGATCCCCTGAACATCTTTGCCCTGGACCAGGTCAAGATGATCACCCGCCACAAGGTGCAGCCGGTCGTCTGTTCCAAGGCGGAGATCCTGCGGGTGTTGGACCGGGTATACGCCGCCGAGCAGTCGGTGAAGAGCGTCCTGGACGAGATCGACCTGGCCGGTCTGGAACTTCTCGCCCAGGAATCGGAGAGCCCGGCCACGTTGGAAAAGGTGGCTTCGGACACTTCCATTGTCAAACTGGTCAATACGATCCTATACGTCGCCGTCCAGCAGCGGGCGAGCGACATCCATCTGGAACCGCAATCCGAAGCCTTCCTCGTTCGGATGCGAATCGATGGAGTTCTCTACAAGCTGTACCAGCTTCCCCTCAAGGTCCATATGGGTGTGGTCTCGCGCATCAAGATCATGGGCGGGATGGACATCGCCGAAAAACGCGTTCCCCAGGACGGGCGGTTCGAGGCGAAGATCGGGGATCACCAGATCGACGTGCGTGTCTCTTCCATTCCCCTCCTGCACGGGGAGAAGGCCGAACTGAGGATTCTGGAGAAAAGCCGGCGGAGGATACAGCTCGAAGACCTTCCCATGGAAGGCGACACGCGCGCCCAGGTTGAGAAAGCCATTCAGAACCCCTACGGCCTGTTCGTCGTTTCGGGCCCGACGGGCTCCGGAAAAACCACCACCTTGTACGCCGTGCTCAACTGCATGAACGCCGCGGAAAAGAACATCGTGACGGTGGAAGATCCCGTGGAGTATCAGCTCCCGAACGTCAACCAAATCCCCATCAATCCTCGCGCGAATCTGACGTTCGCCACTGCACTGCGCTCCATTCTCCGGCAGGATCCGGATGTCATCATGGTCGGCGAGATCCGCGACCGTGAAACGGCGGAGATTTCCATCCAGGCGGCTCTTACGGGGCACTTGGTCCTCACCACGCTCCACACCAATTCCGCCCCCGGCGCGGTCAGCCGCCTCGTCGAAATGGGCGTCGAGCCGTACCTGATTTCATCCTCCCTCCTCGGCGTTCTAGGCCAAAGGCTTGTGCGCCAGGTCTGCCCGGACTGCAAGCAGCCGCATGCGCCGGAGCCGGCGGTTCTGGCGAATTTCGAATGGATGCCCGAGAACGCATCGCACTTCTTCCGCGGCGCCGGTTGCTCCAATTGCCGTGGAACGGGCTATCGCGGCCGGTTGGCCGTATTTGAATTGATGCGTATGGGGCCCGCCGTTCGGAAGAGCATTTTGCATCGAGAAGACCTTGAACAAATTGCCGCCGCCGCCCAGACGGAAGGCTTCCGATCCCTGCGCCAGAACGGTCTGGAGCTCGTGGTGGCGGGCAGGACCACGTTGGAAGAAATCGTCCGCGTGACCCGGGACGTGGAGATCTGAGGGTGTCCACCTATGCGTATCGGGCACGCAGCCGCGTCGGCGAGCTCATTATCGGTACGCTCGAGGCCGACACCCAGGATCAAGTCGAGGCCCGACTGGCCAGAGACAACCTCATTCCCGTTCGCATCGAGGAGCGAAGGCCGAAGAAACTGGACGCGTTTCTGGATCGGGTCTTCAAGCGCATCAAACCCCGGGACCGGATCGTTCTCTACCGCCAGCTGGCCGCCATGTATGGCGCCGGGGTCTCGTTCACACGCATGTTGGAGACCGCGAAGAAGCAAACAGAGAATCCCCGACTCCAGAAGGTCCTGGTCCAGGTCGGGAAAGACATTCAGGAGGGCATGAGCTTCGCCAACGCTCTCGCCCGTCACCCCGGCGTCTTTAACGAGGTGGTCATCAACATGGTCTCGGCCGGTGAGGCCGGCGGTGTCCTGGAGGAAGTGCTCGACCGAATCGGCCAGATGGCCGAGCGGGAGCTCGATCTGGACAGCAAGGTTCGCTCGGCGACGCTCTACCCCAAGATGGTTCTGGTGGCGGCCATCCTCGGCGGCGGGGTGGTCGTGTACTTCCTGATACCCAAGTTGCAGGCCCTGTACCGCCAACTGGGAGGCGCGAACGCGGTCCTTCCCCTGCCCACTCGCATCTTGGTGGGAATCTCGGACGCCTTCATTGCTTACTGGTACCTCGCCGCCGTGGTGTTGGGTTCGGCCTACGCTTCCTGGCGGATCCTTCTCACGCTGCCGGCGGGGCGTTACCTCGTGGACCGACTCCGGTTGAAGGTTTGGATCTTCGGATCGATTTTCGAAAGGGTGGCCATGGCGCGATTCAGCCGGATCTTCGGCAGTCTTTACCGGAGCGGCATGCCGATCCTGCAGGCCCTGGAGATCTCATCACGGGCGTTGGGCAACGCTTTCATCGCTCGAGAAGTTCTCCATACGCGGCAGTCCCTCATCGAAGGGAAAACGCTGCTGGAATCCATCGAAAGAGCCAAGGGGTTCACACCGATGATCCAGCAGATGATCGGGGTGGGTGAGGAAGCCGGGACCCTGGACCGAATGCTTCAGAAGGCCGCGGACTACTACGACAGCGAGATCGACCATTCGATCCGAACGCTGACGACGCTTTTGGAGCCCGCTCTCCTGCTCGGACTCTTCGCCATCGTCGGATTCCTGGCCCTGGCCATGTTCCTTCCCATGTGGCAGATGATATCGTTTGTGAATACGGGCGGAGGAGCGCCGGGTGTTCCATGAGCGTGATGCGAATGGCCCTTTCGACATTTTGCGGCGGTCACGAAGACCGCGATGGGCGGAAAGGGCCGTGAGCGTGAAGCGAACGGCCCTCACGACATTTGACGGCGGTCACGAAGACCGCGATGGGCGGAAAGGGCCGTGAGCGTGAAGCGAACGGCCCTCACGACATTTGACGGCGGTCACGAAGACCGCGATCCGAGAAGAGGGCCATGAGCGTGACGTTGGGCTCCACGTCCGGTCGGACGATCTTCGAAAGCCTGCTGGTCGTCACCCTCATCAGCCTTCTGATGGGCGGCACGGGATTCGAGATCCAGCGGGTCGACCGGCGGGTTCGTGAAACGGCCTTGAAATGGGAACTGCGCAACCTGAGGGCCGCCATCTCTCTTTTTTCTTTCATGAACAGCCGGGTTCCGTTGTCTCTCCGAGAGGTTCATGAAAGAGGATTTGTCGAGCCGTTCCGGCGGGATGTGCGGCTGGGCGCCGTCACGGCCGAGCCGGCCCGACTGAGGCTGAGAAGCCTCATTTCCCTCGACGTGATTCAGGAAATGGGAATTGACGAGGCGGGGAATATCCTCGACCCCTTCGGAAACCCCTACGTTTTTGATCCGGAATCGGGCCGGCTTTATACCACTACCGAGGAGTACACAAGATGGTGACCCGCGCCGCCGAAACGTTTCGGTTCATCCGGGAGTTCTCCACCCGTAAGGTGCAGCTCAGCCTTCTGGTCTTTGCGCCCATTTTCCTGGCTCTCGTGACCGTGGCTCCCACGATCATCGTCTATAACTGGTTGGTCAGTTTCATCCCCACCCGGGTGGACGAGATCTACTCCGCCCCGCGCGTGGATCAGATCGTGGAACTTCTCAAGATGCTCCGATTCCTCATGCTCTCCGGCGCCGTCGTGGCCCTGATTTCCATTCCCCTGCTGGCCTTCTATGTCGTGAAACCCATACGCCGGATGATGGAGAATCTGCGGAAGGTGGCGCTGGGCGATCTCACGGTCGAGGCCGGTATGGACCGGTCCGACGAGTTGGGCGGACTCGGGGCCAGTTTCGACCGGATGATCCTCTCCCTCAACCGCTACATTCTCGAAAGCAGCCGGGGCGGCGTGTTCGTGGTGAACAGCGAAGGCGTGGTCACCACCTCCAACCCGGCCATGGAAATCATCCTCGGCATGAAGGCGGAGGATCTCGTCGGCCATGCCATCGAGGAGGCCTTTCGGCCGCTCGGGAACTATCGCGAACTGGTCAAAGTCATCCGCGGGGCCATCCAGTCCAAAACGCCCCATGGAGAGCAGGAGGTCATCGTCGCCAGGCCGGACGGGCGCCAGGTCACGCTGAACCTTTCCACCTCTCTTCTCCGCGACCAAAACGGCATCCAGATCGGTGTGATGGCCGCGATCAAGAACCTCTCGGAGATCCGCGACTTCCATGAACACCTCCGGCGGACGGAGAAGCTCGCGTCGCTCGGTACCCTGGCCGCGGGCGTGGCGCATGAGATCCGGAATCCCTTGGGGTCCATTCGTGGGCTGGCCCAGCTTCTCCGCGAGAGTCTCGAGGGCTCCTCGCAAAAACGGTACGCGGAAGTCATCGCCCAGGAAACGGACCGCTTGAACCGCGTGGTGGAAAGCCTCCTGAGTTTTGCGCGGCCCTCGGATTCCCTCCGGACGGACGTGGATGTCAACACCCTGCTTCGACGCGCCCTTCAACTGTGCGAATTCGAGCGTCTCAAGAAAAATATCCGCATGGTCGAGGACCTGGCCGCCGACCTACCGCCGGTTTCCGTCGATTCCGACCGCCTGGTCCAGGCGTTCCTCAACATTCTTCTCAATGCATGCCAAGCCATCGAGGGAGAGGGTGAAATCCGCGTCACCACGCTGACCCCCGAACCCGGCCGCGGCAATGGAGAATTCGTCCGGGTGAGCATCGTCAACACCAATTCCCATATCTCTCCCGATCAGCTCGAACACATTTTCGACCCGTTCTTCACCACCAAGGAGAACGGTACGGGACTCGGCCTGTCCGTCACCCACCACATCATTCAAGAGAACCGCGGGAGCCTCCGGGCCTATAGTGAGAACCGGGAGACCGGTTTTGTCGTTGAGCTTCCGGCCTCAAAGAGTTAGACAAGAAGGCGGACACACCAGGATGGACACTCATGGTTGAGCGCTCGGAAACGGACCGGCCCAGAATTCTGGTCATCGACGATGACGAGAGCATGCGGTTCTTTATCGCCGAGGCGCTGTCGAAGGATGGATATCCCTACGACGTGGCGGTGAACGGCGAGGAGGCTCTCCGCAAGCTGAGCGGGAACGGCGGATTCGGCATCGCGCTGTTGGACGTCCGAATGCCGCAGATCAGCGGGCTCGACGTACTCAAGAAGGCGAAGGAGATCGATCCTGAACTCGTCGTCATCCTGATGACCGCTTACGATTCGCGGGACATCGCCATGGAGTCCATCCGGCGCGGGGCCTACGACTATTTCACCAAACCCTTCGACCTCAACGAGATGCGGATCGTGGTGGGACGGGCCGCGGAGCGGATCCGGCTTCGAAAGGACATGGAGCTGTACAAGAAGGAAGTGGAAGCCTTCAAGGGGCAGACGCGGCTGATTGGGACGAGCCCGAAGGTGCGGGACGTCATGGATCTCGTCAAGCGCGTGAGCGACAACGACGTGACCGTGCTCGTCACCGGGGAGTCCGGCACGGGGAAGGAGCTGGTCGCGCGGATCATCCACGAATCCGGACTCCGGCGGTCGCGCCCCTTCGCAGCCGTCAACTGCGCCGCCATCCCCGAGAATCTTCTGGAGGAAGAGCTCTTCGGTCATGAAAAAGGCTCGTTCACCGGCGCGTTACAACAGAAAAAAGGAAAGATTGAACATGCCTCTGGAGGCACGCTGTTCCTCGACGAAATCGGAGACATGGGCCCGGCCATGCAGGCCAAGCTCCTCCGTTTCCTGCAGGAACGGGAGTTCGAACGGATCGGCGGCGTCGACCCCATCCGGGCGGACGTCCGTGTCGTCGCCGCCACCAATCAGGATCTTCGAAAACGGGTCCAAGAGGGCGAATTCCGCGATGACCTCTACTGGCGCCTGAACGTCATTGCCATTCATCTTCCGCCCCTCCGGGATCGCACGGAGGACATCCCGGACATCGTCAATCACTTCCTGTCCCTCTACAGGGTCCGGCTCGCGCGCGAGTCCATCGAGAGGATCACACCGTCGGCGATGGACCTGCTCCTCGCCCACCTATGGCCGGGGAATGTCCGCGAACTCGAGAATGTGATCCAGAAGCTCGTGGTGTTGACGGATCGAAACGAAATTCAGCCGAGAGACGTCCAGCCTTTCCTCGCCCCGCCCTCGGAGAAGAAACCGGAGGGGCGAACGCTGTTCGAGAAATTGGACGGCATCACCGGGGACGCTGAGAAAGAGATGATCCTTCAGGCCCTGGAACGCAACCGCTGGAGCCGCACCCGCACAGCGGACGAACTCGGCATCTCGCGCAAGAGCCTCCACAACAAGATGAAGAAGTACGCGATCGCGACGGACACGGAGTAGGGGAGATCGGATGTAGGGACGCGGGCTGAAGCCCCATGCCACGGAGGGTATGGGACCATGATATGTCGCCGCACCACGGATGGTGCGGCATGTAACATGGCCCGCGGCTACCAAGAACGTGAATCCCCGGTAGGCGCAGGCTTTATGCCTGCGTCCGCGTGATCGGGCCTCCGCGGCAGCGTGAAGTAGAACGTCGCCCCCTCACCCACCGTTCCCTCAGTCCACACCCGCCCGCCATGCCGATGGATGATTCTTCGCACAAGCGCCAATCCGATCCCCAACCCGGGAAATTCCTCCACCTTGTGGAGTCTCTGAAACACCCCGAAAAGTCGGTCCGCGTACTTCATGTCGAAGCCGGCGCCGTTGTCGCGCACATGGAAGACAAGCTCAGCTTGCCCTGCCCGACATCCCAACTCTACGACGGCACGCTCCTTCGCGGCGGTGAATTTCACGGCGTTCCCCAGCAAGTTCGTCAGGACCACCCGAATCATTTCAGCATCCGCCTCCACCATCGGCACGGCATCCACCTTCCATTCGATCGAGCGATTCAGGGCGCCGGCGCTCAATTCACCGATGACCTCTCGTGCAAGCGCATCCAGCCGAACACCTGCCCTCCTCATCTCCGTTCGTCCCATCCGGGAGAACTCAAGCAGGTCGGCAATGAGCTGCTTCATGCGATCGGCCCCTTCGGCAATGACCCTCATATACCGCCGGGTGTCGGGCGTCGATTCTTCGGGCAATGCCTCCTGCAGGAGGCTTACGAATTCCCGCACGTGACGTAGCGGCGCTTGGAGGTCGTGGGAAACGGAGTAGCTGAAACTCTCCAGTTCGGCGTTCACCGCCTCCAACTCGCGCGATTTCCGGATCAGGTCCTCCGCGACTTTCTCGCGCTCCAATCGGAGACGCCTGACCGTACCGGCTGTCCACCACACTAACGCCCCAAGCACAATGACACTCGCCACCACCACCAGACCGAGTCCGAAATGCCAGTCGTACCAGCCGGCCCTCGCGCCGGTCCGAACCGCCCGTCCCAGAAGGAGGGGAACGAGAAAGGACCCGATAAGGAGACGTCGGGCCATCACCCCCTCCTCGGAGGAGCTCGAAATTCTTCTCATGATCCCGCGATTCGGCCTGGCGCATAGGATTCCCGCATCCAAGAGCAGAAAGGCCACCGCCGTGTTCAGGGCCATCGGAATGTAGGAAGTAATCCCGTACATCCCACGAACGCCGTATGCGTATCCCACCACGGCCAGAGTGGAAACAAGCCCGGAGAGCAGAGGCAGCGCCTGGGCCGGCCTCCGGCCGCGCCGCGTTTCAATGTCGATGAAGAGCAAGGCCATCCCCTGGAGAAGGAAGTTCATGGCGGTGTTCGGAGCCATCCGGTTCGGCAGGGTGTAGGCCGCCAGTTTGTCCGTGAACAGAACCTGATCGATCCCAAAATCCATCCCCAGGAGATTCATGACCTTCATGACCGCGATTAGAATCGTTCCGCCGGCAAGGATGGCGACGAAGCTCCGCCGGCGGCCGGTGCAAGATTCCGCGCCGGCAAGGAGAAGCGCAGTCCCGACAAGTCCGAAGGCCACCGCCGTCATCGGATTCATGGCCACGAATCCGGGGACGACGCTCTTGAGAATTTCGGAATCGAGGATCCAGCCGAGGAGCGCGAGGGCCCCCGCCGTGATCCCGACCATCGCCGTGAGGCCGGAAAACCACAGAAACATCCGCTCCACGGGAATCAGGTCGGCCTCCCCTTGATTCGCAGTGTGGCCACCCAGCCGAGCGCCGCCACCAGGCTGAAAAAGGAACCGACGGCAAAAGTCCAACGGGCAGTTTGAGTCGTGTCCCAAAGGTACCCCCCAAGAAGACTCGCCAGGATCAGACCCGCTCCCTCCACGGCGCCGATCCAGCCGAAGGCACGGCCCCGATGGTTCGGCGGGACCCAATCCGCCACAACGGCACGGCTCGCTCCTTCCGTCAGTCCGAAGAAGAAACCGTACAGCACAAGAAGACCCAGTACAGCACCGGGACCATCCGCCACGGCGAACCCCGCGTACACGGATCCGTAGAGGAACCACCCCACCACGAGAAGTCGGCGACGGCCCCATCGGTCGGACAGACGGCCGCCCCAAAGGTTCGTGGCGGCCTTGACAAGGTGCAGGCCCGCCCAGAGGAGCGGAAGGTGCGCATCCTTGAAACCCAGCTCTCGGGCGCGAAGCAGCAGGAAGGCATCGGTCGATCCCGCGAGCGCGAAGAAGAAAAGGCATGGAACGTACCACTTCAGAGGATCGGGGAATCGCCAAGCCGCTTTCTCACCCCCACCCGCGCCCCCTGGCCGAGGACGGCCTGGGGGGAATACAGGGAGACGGTGCGATTCTCCTTTCCCTTCCCCGCTTGAGGGGGAAGGTAGGGATGGGGGGTGCTCTACGGATGCGTCGCCCCTGCGCAGGCGGTCCGAATTTTCCCGGACAAATAGCAGGATGATAAACAGCGCGAGCACTCCGGGGATCGCGGACGCCTTGATCACACCGGCCACGTCCATTTTCAGAATGCTCAACAGCAGAAAGGCCAGAAGACCGCCACCCACGGCGCCCAAGTGGTCCATGGCCCGCGTGTAGCCGAAGGCCCGCCCGCGGGAATCCGCGTCCGCCAGATCGGACACCAGTGCATCCCGAGGCGCCCCCCGAAATCCCTTTCCGATTTTGTCGATCAGTCGGAGTCCCAGCACCTGGGGCACGGTCGCAGCCAGACCGATCAGCGGCTTGGCAACCGAGGAAACGCCATAGCCACCGAGGATGATGGGGACGCGGCTGCGAACGCGATCCGAGAGGTGGCCGGCGAAATAGCGGACCATGAGCGGAATGCCCTCGGCCAGCCCTTCGATGATCCCCACCACGAGTTTTCCGGCGCCGAGATGGACCGTGATGAACAGAGGAAGGATGGGGTAGATCATTTCGCTGCCCAGGTCCGTGAAAAGACTCACCCAGCCGGTGGCGAGAATGACACGGTGCAACCGGGGCCGGAGGGAGCGGCCGAAGGGGGTGCCCATGACTGGGTGGCAGGATATCACAAATCCCTTGCAGCGCTTGGCCACTCGGCTAGAATCGGTCCGGCATGGGAGTCCCACACCGATGGCGCTGATACACCCCGACGGAAAATTCAGGCAGCGGTGGGACTTCGTCGTGATTGTCGCCACCGTCGTCTCCTCGGTTGAAATCCCCTTGCGGATCACGCTGAACTATCCCCTCAAGGGCTGGTTGGTTCCCTACGACTACGTCGTCACGCTCATCTTCTTGGCAGACGTCGTTGTCAACTTTCTGACTCAGCAGTACGACAAGAAGAAACTCATTTCCGATCCCAAGGTGATCGCCGGGCGCTACCTGCGCGGGTGGTTTGTGGTTGATTTCCTTTCTGCCGTACCATTCGACCTTCTGTTTTCCGGTGTCGCGGCCGCGGGTTCCAATCGAATCCTGCGTCTCCTCCGCATCACCCGTCTGCTTCGGCTGACACGGCTGGCGGCCTTTCTAAGCAAATGGGGCCGGGGGAGTTCGATCAACCCCGCCATTCTTCGAATGTTTTATCTCGTGTTTTGGATCCTGATGACGTCCCACTTCGTGGCCTGCCTCTGGATCTACTTCGGCTCGGGAAACGCCGTCAATACGAACACCGACTACGCTCCGACGGACAATCTCCGAAACTACGTCCGGGCTCTCTACTGGGTGACCACCACGCTCACCACGATCGGCTATGGGGATATAACGCCCGTCAACAACCGCCAGACCGTCTTCACCATGATCATCCAGTTGATGGGCGCCGGCATGTACGGCTTCGTCATCGGTAACATTGCCAACCTGATCGCCAACATCGACATTGCCAAGTCCCAGTTCCGCGAGCGCATGGAGAAAATCGAGACCTTCATGCGGTACAAGGCCGTTCCCCCGGAAACGCAGGATCGGGTCCGTGAATACTACAACTACCTGTGGGAATCGCGCCGGGGGTATGACGAATTTTCCATCGTCAACGATTTCCCCACTCCGCTCCGCACGGAAATTCTGCTTTTCCTCAACCGGAGCATGATCGAGAAGGTCCCCATCTTCAAAGGCGCCACTCCGGATTTCGTTCGTGAAATCGTGCTCAACCTGAAGCCGGTGGTGTTTTCCCCATCCGAGTTTGTCTTTCGCAAAGGAGATATCGGCTACAACATGTACTTCATCAGCCGTGGAGGGGTGGAAGTGACCTCAGAGGACGGGAAAACCATCTACGCAACCCTGCGGGAGGGAAATTTCTTCGGTGAGATCGCCCTCCTCCTCAGCATGCCGCGCACGGCCAGCATACGCGCAATCGAATTTACCGACCTCTACGAACTCGACAAGGACACCTTCGACCGCGTTCTCGGTCGATTTCCGGACTTTGAGAAGCACATGCGGGAACTGGCGCGCCAGCGTCAGGAGGAGATGCAGAAGGACAAGAAGTAGTGCGTTTCTCCTTGATCCTGGTAGCCGCGGACTTTAGTCCGCGAGTCGGACGCAGCCTGAAGGCTGCGGCTACCTGTCCGTCGATCAGGACATCCGGATTGACATGGTCATAATATCCGGATAATCTTCCCATATGGGTAAGATTGTAAAAAGGCTGTTCTCTCTGAATCTTCCCGGTGGGAAGTCTGCCTTCTTGTGGGGTCCCCGAAAGGTCGGCAAGACCTACTGGATCACCCATTCCCTTCCCGGGGTTCCCGTCGTGGACCTGCTCCAAACGGATGTTTTTGCCGAATACGCATCGCGCCCCTCTCTCCTCCGCGAGCGGTTTGGGAGTCACACGGGGCTCGTCGTGATCGATGAAGTCCAGAAAATCCCCGCCCTCCTGGATGAAGTGCACGGACTTATGGCCCACCGCGGCATGTCCTTCTTGCTCTGCGGCTCCAGCGCCAGGAAACTGAAGCGGGGACACGCGAACCTCCTGGGGGGCCGGGCATGGCGGAGGACGATGGCACCCCTGTCCTGTATGGAAGTCGAAGGATTCGATCTGGCGGCGGCGATGACGTCAGGACTTCTCCCGCCGCACTTTCTATCCCCTTCCCCCGAGGAAGATCTTCGCGCATACATCGCCGACTATCTGAAGGAAGAGATAGCCGCGGAGGCCCTCACCCAAAATATCCCGGCCTTCTCTGAATTTCTGCGCGTCGCGGCGCTGACCTCCAGCGAACTTCTGAATTACACCAACATTGGACGGGAGACCGGAGTGTCCCAGAAGATCGTGCGAAACTATTTCGAGATTCTGGAGGATACCCACCTGGGCTTCAGGGTTCCTCCTTGGAGAAAATCCAGGACGCGACGGATGATTCAGACGGAAAAGTTCTACCTCTTCGATGTTGGGGTCGCCAACTACCTCTCGCGCCGGACACCCCGCCTGGGCAGTCCGGATTTCGGAAAATCCTTCGAGCACTACATTCTCATGGAGATTCGTGCGTATCAGGCCTATCGCCAGCCGGATCTTCCCATCGCCTATTGGCGGACCAGCACGGGGCAGGAAGTCGACTTCATCCTCGGCGAGAAGGATCTTGCGATCGAAATCAAGGGATCGAGCCGCGTGCACGAAGGGGATCTCCGATCCTTGCGCGCGTTCTCGGAGGACGGTCCTGCTCGCCGCACCGTGGTGGTATGCATGGAAAGGGAATCGAGGCGCGTTACGCCACGCATCGAGATCCTTCCTTGGAGGATGTTCGTTCAGAGACTGTGGGCAGGGGACTTCCTGTAGGGAACCCTGCCGGCCCAGGAAATCTGCCTCCTACGGCAAATTCAACGAACCCCGAATCGCGCTCAAGGTTTCTGCCGGAGGGGTATGCAGGCCCTCAGATTGGTGGACGATTTCGCCCTTGGCGTTCAACACCGAGATCTTGTTGCTATGCGCGAAGTCCTTCTCTCCCATCCTGCGGATCTGGATGCCAAGGAGAGCTTCCAGCTCCAGCGTCTGGGCGGGCGGGCCTGTCAAGAACACCCAGGTTTTCACGGCGGAGCCGTTCTTCTTCTTGAATTCCGAAAGGCGGGCCGGCGTGTCGCGTTCCGGATCGACGGTCACGATCACGAAACGGACCCGGGATCGCTCCTTCTCGGTGAGGGAACGCGAAATGCGTTTGGCATCCTCGATCAGAATCGGGCAGGCCGACTCGCAATGCGTGTAGAGCATGAGGAGCACTACGGGTTTGCCCTCGAAGGATCGGAGCGTGACCGACTCCCCCTTTTCGTTGGTCCACTCCCCTTCCAGCCAAAAGACCGACTTGTCCGTCGGGGTCCCTCCGGCCGCCTCTCCGTGATGATGCGGGTGGGCCTCGTCATCCGCCGAGGTCCCGGGGGCAGCCGCGCCGGTGCACACCACGGCGACGACGAGCGAGAGGGCTACTCGTCTTTCGCGCATCGGAAGCCGAGATTGTGAGTCCCGTACGACGCCTTCAAGCTGGAACGGAATGCGTAGCGCATGAAGGCGGCGTAGTCCGCCTTGTCCACGGCCTCCGAGGATGCCCCGCCGCAGTACAGATTTCGATCCTTGTCCGCATCCGATCGATTGTCGCCGCTGAGAAGGCTGGCGTTGAAATCCTCAACCCATTCCCAGAGACGATGGAAGTCGTGCAGGCCGAGGGCGTTCGAGGGGCCGGAGGCCACCTCCGCAAGCGGGCCCTCGTGCGGCATGGCGTACCAGCGAAGAACTTCATCGCGAGCGGCAGGATCTCCACCCGAGCCGGCCGATGCCGCATATTCCCATTCCATGGCCGTCGGCAACCTCTTCCCTTGGGCCGCACAGTAGGCCCTCGCCGCAAACCAGGACACCTGCGTAGCAGGCCGTCGTTCGGCCCCTGTGGGGATGGACACGTCGGTCACCCACTCGCGGAGGTAGTGCGTGTCACGAAACACGGACGGGGCGCGGTTCCGACTCCAGCGCGGATTCGCGAGCACGAACTTCAGGAAATCGCCGTGCGTCACGGGAACCCGATCCAATAGGAACGATGGGATGCGAACCGACTCGATCGTCGTTTCCGGTCGGTAGAGTGGTGTGAACGTGCCGCCCGGAACGGGGGCCATGTCGGGGGCCACGAGTTCTGCCGCAGCAAGAAGAATCGCAAGCCACAGCTTCGACATCGAAGAGTCCTACTGCTTCGCCCGCTCCTCGGCCACTTCTTCGGGTGTCACCATGTCGCCCTTGTTGCCCCAGGCATTTCGGACGTAAGTCAGAATAGAGGCGACATCTCCGTCCCCCAGATTGAGGCGGGGCATCTCGGCGTTGTAGTCCTGACCGTTTACCTGGATCGGGCCTTTCATGCCGTTGATGACGATGTGAATGCTCCGTGGTTTGTCCGCCAGGAGAAAGTCCGATTTCGCCAGCGGCGGGAACACGCCGGGTATCCCTTCGCCCGTGGGCTGATGGCACATGGAGCAGTTGTTGAGATAAAGCTGGTTTCCTTCCTGAATGCGCATGTCCCGGGTGAGCTGCTTGATCCGCGGGTTCGTGCGCTTTTCTTCCTCGATCTGGGCGCGGAGTTTTTCGACCTCCTCGCGGCTCTTGTCCCCTTCGGGCGCCTGAGATCCCAAGTACACCTCGTCCACCTCTTTGCCGGAGTAAATCGATTTATCCTCCGGCCCCGATACCTTCAGCATGCCCAGCGTCCCTTTGTTGAACGTACGAAAAATCGAGTGGTCCACAAGGATAAACGTACCCGGCACTTCCACTTTGAATTCCACCATGGTGGAACCGCCCGCCGGTATGAGGGTGGTTTGGACCTGTTTCTGATTCGGAAGGATTCCGCCTTCGCCGTAGACGCTGTCGAAGATTTCGCCGATGACGTGGAACGAGCTGATCATGTTCGGCCCGCCGTTCCCGAGATAGAGTCGCACCGTTTCACCCACATTGGCCTGGAGCGCTTTGTCGCCGACCAGAGAACCGACGGCGCCGTTGAATACGATGTATGACGGATTCTCATCGATGCCCCGTTGCATGTCGAACGGTTGAAGTCCCTTCTCGCCGAAGTTTCCCCTGGTGTAGAAGTCTCCCTGCATTACGTAGTACTCGCGGTTCACCTTCGGCATCCCTTCCTTCGGCTGCACGAGGATGAGGCCGTACATGCCGTTCGCCACGTGCATGGGAACGGGCGCGGTGGCACAGTGGTAGACGAAGAGACCGGGGTTGATGGCCTTGAAGGTGAATCGGGAGGCGTGGCCCGGCGCCGTGAACGAGCTTGCGGCGCCTCCGCCGGGACCCGTCACCGCGTGCAGATCGATATTGTGCGGCATCTTGCTGCCCGGGTTGTTCTGGAGATGGAATTCCACGGTATCCCCTTCGCGGACTCGGATGAACTTGCCGGGCACTTTCCCACCGAACGTCCAGAACAGATATTGAACCCCGTCTGCCAGTTGGCCGACTTTCTCCACGACTTCGAGTTCAACCACGACCTTCGCGGGGTTCTTCCGTTCTATGGACGGCGGAACGAGAGGCGCGTCGGTCAGCACGGCCTTCTCAACGGGTAGCTCGGCGGCGGCAGCATTGTGCATCGCTGCGGTCACCAATACGAGTAGGAGCAGAAGTTTCATGTCACACCTCCGGGTCATGGTTTCAGTTGGCCATTAGTGTCCGACCAAGTCAAGGATCGAAATATGACGACGGTCAGTATCAGGTGTTGTGGGTAGCCGTAGGCTTCAGCCTACGCGCCGGACGCGGGCTGGAAGCCCGCGCCTACCAAGGGAAGGCCCTGAGATACAAAACAAAAGGGCCGCCCCCTTGCATGCCCAAGGGAGCGGCCCGGACTGATTGGAAAAGAAGGCTTACTTCAGGGCAGCGATGGACGCCTCGATTACGTCGAACGTGAACGTCGGGTTGTGCACGCCTTCCCCGCTCCCGGCATGGAGCAGGAAGTAATTCCAGCCGGCCTTCACGAGGTTGTCCGTGGCGGCCACGACCGCCGTCTTGGCCGCGGAGTCCGAATAGAAATCGCCCAACTGGACCTCCAGTTTCGTCACGGGCATCGTATGGGCCGATTCACCCGTCGGTGTATAGCTCACGGTCACCGCAGTCTTGAGGTTGACGAAGAAGCCCTGCTGGCCGTGAGGCTCCGTCGCTTCCAGGGACGACACGTTGTCCTTGCTGATCGTCACCGCCGCACTCTTCACGTCGTAGTCCTTGCCGTTGTACTGATGCGGCATGTAGTCCTTGACGTAAAACGTCGCCGGCAGCTTGGCGCTGAGATACGAGGCCATTTTGTCAGCCAAGGCTTTGAGGTCCTCCTCGGCGGCGCTTTGCAGCGTTTTCATTTGGACAAACGCATTGGTGTCCTTGTTGCCATGGCAGTTCGAGCAGATCTTGCCGTCCGCCTCGAAGGTGTGGTTCGTGCCCCTGCCCTGGTTGCTGAACTCCTTCGGCGGATCGGTCTGAACCATGTGGCAACTGGTGCAGGTGTCCTGGATGTTCGCGTGTTTCGAAGGCACGCCCGTGCTCACCAGGTAGGCATTCTGCCCCATGAACACGTCGGCCTGGCAGGCCGCATGGGGCGCGGAGTAGGCCGTGACCGCGATCGAATCGTTACGCAGGCCGTTGCGTGAATTGTGGCACGTCATGCACAGCGCCCCGCTGCCCACACCTTTGGCCTGGAATCCGGAAGGCAGCATGGCGGTGTCCCCTTCGATCCGGACGGTCGCCGTGTTCGGCTCGCCGGAGGTGGTACCCTGCGCGTGGGGATCGTGGCAGACCACGCAAGTCTGCGGGTGGACGCTGTCCTTGGTCATGCCCCACGATTTCATCTCATCCACGGTGGCATTGCCGTTGGCCCCCTGGATTTGCTTCGTCAGATCGCCCTGTTTGATCCATTTGAGAAAGCCTTGTCCCGCGTGGCAGCGACCGCAGTGGGCCGCCGTGGCCTGGCGCCCTTCCACCGTAGCCTGCGCTTCGGCCAAGGCGTAGTCCGCGTGATGGCTCTCTTCCCACTGCTGATAGCGGCCGTGGCTCGGCGGCTCGCCGTGGCACGCCCCGCACACGCCGGAAGCGAGGCTTACGCGCTCGGGGTCGCTGACCTTGTTGTTATGGAGCGCGGTCGTATTCGGCCCGTGGCAGTTCTCACACTGGATGTTCGTCATCCGCGCCGTGGCCGGATACGTCGCCAGCATGGTGTCCCAATTCGTCGGTCTGGCCGTCCCGTACAGCTTCGCATCGATGAAGGTCTGGAAATCGGACGCCTCATCGATCCCGCCGTTCGCCACCTCCTTGTCATAGCCGACGCCATGGCACTCCAGGCATGTTTCCTTATAGGTCGCCGAGGAGTTCAGATTGTTCGTAAAGATTTCGGCATGGCCCGATTTTTTCCACGGAGTGAACTTGTCCGGCGCGATGCTTCCGTTGTGACAGGACGTGCAACCGTCCGAATTCGGCCTCCCATCGGCGCCTCTGCCCGTGATCACACCCTGCCAGTTTCCGGCATAGATGTTTAGGGTCGTTCCCGTATTGTTTTCCTTGGCCACGTACTGGCCCGCTGTGTCCGGCGTGAAGGCTGGGTCCTGGCTGCCGGCATCGTCGAACGTTGCCGAGCCCCCCGGCGTGGTCAAGCTCCAGCTATACCCGCCTGCGTTCTTCTTGCCGTGGAGCAGCACGGGGATCCCAACCGGGACGTCTCCGATGCCGAGCGTGTGTTCAAACGCCGGTTTCGCCACGGAGACCTTGACCGTGCCCGAACCGCTCGTGGTCGAAGTTGTCACCGTCAGCTTGAGCGAAACGGTGGTCGAGGAGCCCAAGGCATGCGGGTCGATCGCCTGGATCAACGTGCGATCCGGCACCTTCAGGCCGGATACCAGTTTGGCCTTTGCAGTCGCCGCGTCGGGCAGCGGAACCGTGACCGTGTCCGAATCCGCGCCCGAGAGGGCCACGTTCGGACCGTCGGTGATCGACCATTTGTAGGACAGGAGGCTGGAGCCGTCGAGAACTTCCACCCTGGCCGGGACTTGCACCGCCTCACCGAATTGGCCCGTCACCGCTTTGATTTCGATCCCCACTGGGTTCTCGGGCACGAGCTTTACGGTCTGTGTGACGTCGCGGTCGGCAATGGCCGACATGACGACATCCGGAGAAGGGGCCTTGTAGAATGTCCTCTTGAGCTTCAGGACGTACGCACCGGCGGTCACTTCCTTTCTGAACTTCCCTTCGGCGTCCGTCTTCAGCGCGGCGGGGGCTGCCGCCTGGGCCTCGCCCGCCTTGGCCGCGGCGGGCGCCTCGAACGGCGGATCGGGAGTGATCTCCACGTCCGCCACGGGGTCCCCCGTGATGCTGTTGACAACCTTAAGCTCGATCGTCCCTTTCGTGAGTTCGGAGGCTGTGCAACCCGCGAAGACCCAGAGGCCCGCCAGCATCAGGGCCAGGAACGAGAGCGCGACGTTTCGATCCGTGATGTACTTCATGGTGCCACCCCTTTCTGGGATACCGTGACCCAGAGTGCAGCCCGGAAAGGGACGCACTCCGCATCGACCCGCGGAACGGAAGCCTCGATGGAGGTCTTCATCATTCATCGTGCGAATAATTCGCATACTCATCCGGCTGCTTGAATGACTGCGATCAGCGGATTGAACGCAGCCGAAATGCAGCGCATGACACACCGTCACGGTCCCTGCGTTTTGGTCGCTGATTCAGATCAGGATGCGTTGGCCGTGCGGCGGCTGAAAAGTTTGGAACCGCGATCAATCATCACGCTTGGGCAGAGTTGAAGGATGTCTTCGCTCAGCATTGGACCGAAACGTGAAGGGGCATGAAAAGGATGGGGAGGGCGGCCACCTCGACGGAATGTAAAAAGATCGCAACAAAGGAAATCCCCCTTCGCGGGAAGGGGGATTTCAGAGAGGCTGAGACTCTGGCGACGTGAGATCGCGGGTTCCGGCTATTCCTTCTCCCTCTTGTAAGGCGGTTTGTACGGGTCCCACACGTTGTGGACGGTGGAGACGGCGAACTCTTTGCCTACGCCGTGGCAAGTCCTACACGATTCCGCTTCGTCTCCGCTCCAGGCATCAGCCGGCGTGGGATCGACGGTCATCGCCGTGCCATGAGCGATGGCCGCATCGCCGTCGTGGCATGCCAGACATGCCAACCTTGATGGGTTCTCGTTCCACGAGTTGGTTTCGGCATGGCACTTGGTGCAGTTGCGGATATCCTGCGGGAAGATGACGCCTGAGTAGTCTTCCGTGGCGTGGACTTCCTTGGGTTTGTCCAGGTAATGCCCGCGGTGTACGCCGTGGACGCGGCGAGCGAGGGGCGCCGAGCCAAAGCCCATGTTGCTGCGTCCCGCCGCGGCGTTGACGCCCCAGCCGTCCGCCGGATCCGTGGCCTGCCGCGCCGCCATCTGCCGCTTGTAGTCGTGGCAGCTCTTGCAGATGTCCGGATTGAACTCGACACCGAAATAGGTGGCGTGCATTCGAGTGTCCTCGTGGCAGGTCTTGCAGTTGGTGGCGATCTTCTTGTCCTCGGTGGCCGTGCCCACCTGGAAATTGAGGAGGCTCCATCCCATGAGGGGTTTGGCGCCGGCTTCGACCCAGACCGAGTACGTGCCCGCCCGGAGCCCCTTCGTGTTGTCCAGTTGATAGGTGATGGCCGTGGACGACCGCTTGACCTTGGGGTCCTCGTCCAGCGGGTCCGACATGACGCGGAAATCGTTGTTCGCGTAGGTGTGAGTATCCTTGTTGACGTTGACGCCCACCGTCCATTTCATGTTGGTCGTGACCGTGCCGGCGAGGATTTCGACCTCCGAGCCGGTCCCGATGGTGTTGCTCTTGATCAACACTTTGGACGCGCCACTGGATGATACTTTCGAGGCCGTGGCATAGGTTCCGATGCCGGTGCTCTTGTCGTTGAGCCAGGATACGACCTCGGCCTGCGTAGCCTTGGAGGCATCGGCAAACTTGGACGCCGATGCGGTGATCGTGAAGGGTCCTTTGTTGTCGATATCGATCATGAATGTGGGACTACCCGAGAGATCCCATGGCCCGTTGCTTCCGTTCGTGACGTTGGCGCGAACGTGCGCGGCCCCCCCCGCCGTCGTCGTCAACACCGGCTCCGTGCCCGAACGCGGTCCCGACACGAAAATGTTGGCCCGCGAGAACGACGTAGCCGTAATCGTGGCGGGGTCGATCACCGCGCCGGTCGCGGCGTCCTTTACCGTGACCGTGAGGACGGGCGCTTCATCGACGTAGTAGCTCCCGTTGGCCGGGGGCGTGAGGGCCAGCTCAACCTTGGTATTGAACGCCGGCGGTGGGACCTTGTGGGCTTCCGCAACGGACTTCACACCGCCCGTGTCCGGCGGGTGGCAGGTCGCGCAGTTCTTGTCGTCCGTCTGCACGCCGCCGCTCTGCCCGCCTTCGTGCCCACCGTGTTTCTCTCCCGTCGAGAAGTCGACGTGGTCATGGCAGGCGCCGCACGCCAGGCGCGAGGGTTTGGTTTTCCATGAGTCGTCCAAGTGGCATTTCGTGCAATTCCGGACGTCCGCGGGAAAGACGACTTCGGTGTAATCCTTGAAGTCGCCGTTCTTGGGATCGATGTTCAACGGGTTTTCCAGCTCTTCACCCATGTGGACGCCGTGAACGCGACGAACAATATTATCGGGCACTTTATTGGCGGCGCTGCACGGGCTTTCCGTGCGGCTGGCGCAGTACGCCGCGTATCCTTCCTGGTTGTGGCAGTTCTTGCACGTGCGGACGGGGTCCGAGTCGATGGCCCAGCCTCCCGCCGGGTTCCTGCCGGTGGGGTCGGCATGGTGCAGATAGAATTTCCCGCTCAACGCGCCCTTGTGGCAATCGGCGCAATTCCCAACGATCTCCTTTTGCACGTCGGCCGTGCCGATCTGGACGTCCGCCAACTCGAAAGACTGGCTGAGGGCCTTGGCGGTGGCCACGCTGCGGAACCCCACCGTGTACGTGCCGGCCTCTTCGCTCGTAATCGGCTGAAGCGTGTACGTGAGGACGTTCCCCTTCACGGTCAGGTCGGGGGCGGCCGCTTTCTTGAGATCCACATAGTGATGGAGGCTGCCTGCGGCGTCCCGATCCGTCGATGCGTTCAGAAGCGCCGAGGCCGTCTTGATCGTTTGGACGTTCTTGGGTCCGTACATATAAAGGCCCGCCGTGCTCAGATCGTCCAGCGTCAGCGGATTCTCCTTGTCGTCCATGACATTGAGCGTGACCACGATTCTCTCACCGGCGGCGAAGAAGGAGCCGTTCTTGGGTTGCGACGTGGAGAGAGTGACCGTGAGTCCATCCGATTTCGCGGCCGCCGCTCCAGGCAGCCCCTGCACGATCGTCTTTTCTTCCGTTGTGCATCCCAGCGCGGACATCGCCATCAGGAGGGCGAGACCGCCGAGAATGTTTGCAAGTTCATTCATAGTGTTTTTCATGGGAAGACTCCTTTCTGAACGTGGGCCTCTGCCAGGGTCTTGTGGTGCGTCGCCGCATGTAACTTATCCGGTCTCACGCAGGGACTTTCGCATGGATCGCGCCCACCAATGAATGACGGCGGTCAGTAGGGAAACTGCTGCAACTCGGTTACAGTTAGAGCCCCTAACAGAATGCCGATTCGTAGGGGAGCATCTTCAGATGCTCCCTCTTGTCGGGAGGGTCTGAAGACCCTCCCCTACGCATTCTGTTGGACGCTCTTAGACTACGAGGCTGGACGGGAAGATTTGATGATGCCGAGTTTCTTGATGAGGCGCTGGAGCGTAACACGGTGAATGCCGAGTGCTTCGGCGGTATAGGTAACGTTTCCGCCGTGCCTCGCGAGCATATCGACGAGATAATTCCTCTCGTAGTCTCTGAGGACGGCGCGCCGCGCAGAGACACCGTCGGTCGTCCTCTCCATCGGACGTGGGATCGCTCCCCCCTTCCGGAGATCCTCCACCGTTATGACGGCTCCCGTGGCCTTCGAGACCGCCTTTTGGACGGCGGCGCGAAGTTCGGCCGAGTTACCGGGCCAATCCTGGTCGGCCAGGAGATCTAACGCCTCGTCCGAAAAACCCTTCACGCGCAGTTTGGGGTTTTCCTTTAGTAGTGCATCCAGAAAACGGACGGCGAGGTGTGGGATGATCTCCGGTTTTTCGCTCAAGGCCGGCGCGGGCTCCATGCGGCGAAGGAGATCCGCGTGCTCCTTTGCCTGGCGAGCGAGGAGGGCCGATCTCACTGCATCGACCAACTGATCGCCCGTAAAGGGTTTGGTGAGGTAATCCACAACGCCGCCCTTAAACGCTTGAATGGCGGACTCCACGGAGGGATACGCCGTGATGAGGATCACGGGAAGGTCGGGCGCGACTCGGTGGGCCGCCTGGATGACGGCCTGACCTCCCCCGTTCGGCATACGGAGATCGGTCAGCACAAGATCCAGTTCCTCACGCTGGAGGATCGGTGCGGCTTCCTTTGGAGAAAGGGCGAGGAAGACCGCAAACTTCGCCCCTTCGAGCGCCTGCCGGCAACTCGCCAGCATGTCCCGGTCGTCTTCGACGATGAGGATGCGTTCAGGCATCCGTTCTCCCTATCGAGGCTAAGCCTCTATAGTCGCCATAGAGGCTTAGCCTCGATAGAAACCTCATCAGGCACCTCCCAAGGGGATTCGCACGGTTACGGTGGTGCCGGAGCCGGACCGGCTCTTAATCCCCAGAGATCCACCGTGGGCGTTCACAATGGAATTGGAGATCGAGAGGCCGAGTCCCAACCCAAGTTCCTTCGTGGAGTAGAACGGCTCCGTGGCATGCCGCAGGGACTCCTCGCTCATGCCTTGTCCTGCGTCCGAGACGCTCAATACCAAACCCTCCCGTTCGGCGGCTGCCCGAACGACCACCTCGCCGCCCTCCGGACTCGCATCGATGGCATTCGTCAGCAGATTGAACAGGACCTGCTGGATGCCCTGCTCATCCATCACCACCTCGGGCAAGTCCGGCGGGAGATCGGCTCGGACTTGAATTCCCGCGAGACGGATCCGATCGTCCAGAAGTTCCAGACATTCACCCACCATGCCGGCGACCTTGACCGGGCGGGGCCGGAGGCCGTCGCTCTTCATCGTGTAGCGCGCAAATTGAAGAAGTTTTTGGGTGGCCAACGTGGCCCGTTTCGAGGCCGTGCGAAGGCGTCGAATTTCTTCCGCGGCGCCTGAGTTGAATTCCCCCGCCCTGACTCTCGAATCGAGGAACGAGGCATTCATGCTCATCACACCCAATGGGTTGTTGATTTCATGGGCGATGGTGGCGGAGATTTCTCCGAGGTAGGCCAGTTTCCTGGCCGCGTCGAGCTGACGGGTGCGTTCATCCAGGCGATCCATCAGTTCCTGGAAGCGCATCGCGATCTGCGAAGTCTCGTGTGTCTCCTCAAGCGAGTTCTTCCCCCCTGTCTTTTCGTCGAGAAAAACCGCCCGCTCGATGGCCCGATTGAGCTCCTCGATCGGCCGGGAAACGTAGATGGCGGTCAGGATGCCCGCGATGAGTCCTGCCGTCCCAATCCCGAGGAGGTATCTGCCCACCCGACCGATCAGCTTCCGGAGCGGTGCCTGACTGAGGCCGAGGCGAACGCGATAGCCTCGGCCGATCGATTCGTAGTCATAGACGTATTCGCCGTCCATTCGGATGAGGCGCACGGACACGTCTTCCCCTTTCACGGCTTCGTGCGGCACGGAGGCAAGGTCCCCCGGAATCCCCTTGGGGAACGTGCTCCAAAGCGGCCGGTTGTTGGAGTCCATGACCGCGATATAGCGGGTATCCGGCATGGATCTCATCTGGCGCTTGAACAAATCCGAGAGACCCGCGAGGTCGTCATAGTAGACCAGCCGGGCGCATTCAGCCGCGACGGCCCGCGTGAGGTGGAGGCCCCGATCCCGGAAGAAATTCCGGGCGGAGGCATAAAGGAGGAGGCCCACCGTTGCGGAGATGACGGTCCCCCACATCATCGCGTATACAACGAATGTGAAGGAGATCCGAGTCCGGAGCCGGACGGGGTCCCGCACTATTTCCCGCCTTTAAGATAGGCATCCACCCTCTGATGAATCTCTCTCGCGGAATCGTAGAGGCCCGGTGCGGGAGCTTCGAATCTCAGGACCCCCATCGCCTCCAAGGCTTTCCGGCCTCTGGGAACCTGGTCCATGATCAGAAAGGCTTTCTGGAGCCGGCCCCGAAGGTACGGATTCATACTTGTCGGAACGACCACAGGCGGTGCGCCAAGAGGGGGAGACGTGTCGAGGACGCGGACCTCGGCCCGCAGGGAAGGATTGCGTTGAATTTCGCGCTGGTATGCGCGGCTGTGAACGGCGGCGGCATCGGCCATCCCGCTCGCCACGGCCTCCAGACTCCCATCGCTGCTGTTTGTGAACGTGGTTCGTGAAAAAAAGCCCCGAGGTTCGATGCCAAGACCCAGCAGACGGAACAACGGGTAATAGTAGCCGGCCATGGAGAGCGTATCGGTGTAGGCGAAGGAATAGCCTTTGAGATCCTCGACCGTTCGGGCGGGCCGGTCGGCGCGGACGATGATGAGGGCGTGATAGACGGGCCCTTCTTCATAGACAGGGACCGCGATATTCTCGATGGGCAGATCGACCTCCTCGGCGCGAATGTAGGCGCCCGGGCAGAGCAAAGCCGCCTGCACGGCGCCGTTTCTCAGCAGCTCGTTCACCTCGCCGTGCGTCTTCTGCTGGATCAATCGAACCGGGTGAGAGAGCCGGTTTTCGAGGTAGGCGGTCAGAAGCTCATAGTTCTGCGCCGTCCTGTTGGGGGAAAGAATGGGACCGATCGCAACTCGGTAGGGAGGGGTTTCCGCCCCGTTGGGGACCATGGCGGAGGAATCCAGCCGAACTTCGATCGCCCGCTCTCCGAGATTTGCGAGAGGCGCGACGGCCAGAAGGATACCCAATCCCACGACCGAGAGAGCGAGGACAAGATGCCGGCGCCGGAGCCCGCTCCATTTCGCTGCAAGGACGGTGAATGAAGGAATCACCGGGATTCGCACCGCCGCCTCGTTCCCATGCCTTCAAAGCTACGTGTCGGGGATGCTCAGGAACATGACGGAAGTCATATTTGGCGCCGCAGGGAAGGGCGGAGCGGCAGCCGGAAAAAGAAGCGGCAGGCGGGGAAGCCCGCCTGCCGCATAGGGTTACGTTGCGCTCGCTACTTCTCAGTCTCCGCTCAATCTCTTATTCTCGTGGCAGGCGCCGCAGGCGTTCGGCATGATGTCCGTATCCTTCCCGCCCGATGCTTTCTTGAGGGCGCTGGAGGTTTCGTACTTGATCACGTCGAACACGTGGGAGGCTTGGTCACCCGAAACGAGGGCCGTGTTGCCCGCCGCATCCTTGCCGGTGGTGTAGCCGCCGGACTTGGCCGTCTTGGCCATGTGGCACGAGGAACAACGGCCCACAGGTTTCGCGTCATTCGTCGGATCATACGTGGAGCCCATGCCCGGAACCTTGTCCTTCATGTGCGCTTTCACCGCATCCGCCACGGCCGAGCTCGATCCCCCGCCGGCAGCCAGTGCCGTGTGATTCTTTTCCGCCTTGCCTCCCGCGGCGATGTGGACCTCGGCCACGTCTTCTTTCGTAAGCGAGGCATACGGAGCTTCACCGGCGTGGCATGTCAGGCACAGGGTATTGTTCTTGTGGCTCGGACTCAATAGGGCGTACTCGTCCTTCCCGACCTCCTCCTCAAGCTCCTTCGGACCTTGATAGAGCGAGTGGACGTTGTGGCAGCTCGCGCAGGTCAGCTTCTCCTTCGAGTTGGCCCAGTGCTTGGAGTAGCTCAGCATCGTGTATTGCTGGCGGTGGGCCAACCCGTGTTTGCCGTCCGGCCACGCATTGAAGGCGCCGCCCTCAGCAGACGTCACGCCGAAGCCTTTGATGTAGTCCTTGAGATCGTAGACGCCCGCCACGAAGGCGCCATTGCCCAACTTGGACGCATTCGCCAGGTTGTAGGCGTATCCATGGACTCCCGACGGGTCTTTGCTCTTTCCATCGTCGCCTGAGTGGCACATTCCACAGACTTGGTTCTCTCCCAGAGCCGTCAAGTTGCGGGGTGTGATGATGGTGAGTTTCCTGTTCTCAGTCGTCGCGGCCAGGTGTTCCGAGCCGGGACCGTGGCACACCTCGCAGGTGATGTTCATGTCCTTGTAGCTGTACGCTTCCGTGTAGTTCTTGCCGGAGGCCGCTTCTCGCGTGAGCTCCATGCCGGTGTTATGGCAGCCCGCACACTGACGGGAAAACGTGCGGCCTCGATCGGCCCATTCGGTTTCCTTGTAGGCGCCGGTCTTCGGCGCACCGTCTCCGGACTGGGTGATTTGCACCGGCAGGATGAGATAATCCTTGTCCTTTCCGGAAGTGTATGTCCATGAGGACGCGAGAGGAACGTCAGAGAGTTTGGCGAGGAATCGCTGTTTGTACTTTCCGAAATTGGGCTTGTTCGCGATACCGCCATCGCCCTCGCCGCCGTAGGTTCCCGAAACCGCTATGAACGTGCCGTCGGTCGTGACCGTGCAATCCGCCGTTCCTCCGAACTTCATCTGGTAGTCGCCGGCCGTGGGCTGACAGAGGACCACGGCAACTTGGGCCGCCTTGGTCGGATCAGCCGTATCCTTGGCTCCGGTCGGATCCATGGCTTTGATTTTGGAGTCGATGGTGGCGCCCACCGTGGGCCATTTCTCGAGGCTGATCATGCGCGATTTGTCGGTCGTGATCGAGACGGCGTGAGGGGCCCCGCGTTCCTCGGCGTCCTGAGTTTGATGGCAGGCGGCGCACTGGGTCCCGCCGACGTATTTGGCCGAATCGGAAGGCCGGGAGGAAAGCGTGATCGTCACCGACTCGGAGGGTTTGCCGTCCTCTCCAATTTCAATCGCATGGCGGGTTTCACCGGCGAGGTAGGAGGCGCTTGGCGCGGCGACTTTCAGAAAGGCTTTCCCTGCGCCCACGCCTTCAAGAGCGAACGCGCCATTGGCGTCGGTGATCGCGGAAGCCGCCTGACCCTCAACCGTCACCGCGGCGCCTTCGATGCCCTTGCCCGCGGCGTTCTTCACGAAGAATTCGAGCTTCTTCGTTGTGGTGGTGGTCGTCGTGGTGGTTGTTTCCTTGTCCCCCCCGTCGCATCCGGTCGCGGCGAGCATGGCCGCGATGAACAACGGGGTCATCCCGCGCAGGGCATTTCGAGCAAGCATACTCATAGTCACGCCTCCTTCATCAGCGCACGATTGGGCCCGGCTTCGTACCGGTGCCGTGTCGATGTTTCCAATGATTCCTGAAATCACGCGGGGAGTGTAACCGACACGCAGCAGGCGAGAATGACGCCGGTCAATGAGATGCCTGAAACTTCAAGTGAATCAGATGCGTTACTTCAGAACTGCTGCAATACAGCATCAGCCATGGATCAACGTTGAGAACTTCACATAACCTGTCTTTATCACTTGATCATGCTATCGATACTCATCACTGGATCTGTCCAGGCATCGAGATGGATGGAATGAGTGATGCACTATCGCAGCAGCAATGCCCCGATCCGGGTCCTAAGCTCGACTTTTGCCATTTTTTGAAAGGTTTATGTTGGTCATGATGCGTAGGGGAGGGTCTTCAGACCCTCCCAACAAGAGGGAGCATCTGAAGATGCTCCCCTACGAATCGCTTGAGCGGTGTCTGAAGAT